>JBOHYO010000470.1:0-4593 GCA_050737935.1 Rhodanobacteraceae bacterium | reverse complement strand
CGCCGATGCGGGGCGTTCGGCGGGCGTAACGGTTCGCGTGAGGATGCGAAATTCCGCGGTCTTCAACTTCAACACCACGCTGCGCGCGATGCGACCATGCGGACCTTCTGCCTCGCGCTCGCACGCGGCCCATGTCTTGCCGGCAAGCCGCTCGATGTGCGGCACGAGTTCGTCGAGCGCGAGGTCATGCTCGAACGTGTCTTCGGATGAAATCTGCAGCGTCGGACGATCCGGCGTCACCGGCCGTTCGTCGATACCCAGTGACAACTCGTGCAAGCGGCGGCCGTAGCGGCCGAAACGCTTTTCCAGAACGTTCGCGTCGAACGCGCGCAGATCGGTGATCGAAACGATGCCCAGTTCGCCCAGCTTGCGCTGCATCACCTTGCCGACACCGGGAAGACGCTCGACCGCAAGCGGCGCGAGGAACGCCAGCACGTCGCGCGGACGCACCACGAACAAGCCATCCGGTTTGCGGAAGTCCGATGCAATCTTGGCCAGGAATTTGTTGGGCGCGACACCGGCCGATGCGGTGAGATTCGTTTCCCCGCGGATCGCAGCGCGGATGGCTTCGGCCACGGCAGTCGCCGAAGCCAGGCCGGATTTCGGCTGCGTGACATCGAGGTAAGCCTCGTCCAGCGACAGTGGCTCGATCAGGTCCGTGTGGCGCGCGAAGATTTCACGTACCTGCCGCGACACCGCCTTGTAACGCACGAAATCCGGTGGCACGAACACGGCTTGCGGACACAAGCGCTCGGCGCGCACCGCCGGCATCGCCGAATGCACGCCGAATTTGCGGGCCTCGTAACTCGCCGCGCATACCACCGAACGCGCGCCCTTCCACGCGACCACCACGGGCCTGCCACGCAATGCCGGATCATCCCGTTGCTCGACCGACGCGTAGAACGCGTCCATGTCGACATGTACGATCTTGCGTGGCGGCACGATCTTGCGCGGCGGCGCAGCCATGGGCGTGTCAGGGCGATTGTTCGGCCGCATCCGCGGCCGGCTTCGGCCGTACCAGCAGGCGCACCGCGATGATGCCGAGTTCGTACAGGATCACCATCGGCACCAGCAGCAACAACATCGAGGTAATGTCGGGCGGCGTGATCGCGGCCGCCACCGCTGCCGCAGCGACGATCGCGTAGCGCCGCCAGCTCTTGAGCTTCTGCAGGCTGACAAGACCCGTTGCGGCGACGATCACCTGTACCACCGGGATCTCGAAGCACAAGCCGAACGCGAAGAACACCATCATCACGAAGTCGAGATAGTGCGTGATGTCGGTCATCATCTCGACGCCGGCCGGCGTAACCGCGGTCAGGAACCGGAACGCCGCCGGCAGCACCAGGAAATACGCGAACGCGCAGCCGCAATAGAACAGGAACACCGACGCGACCAGCAGCGGCCGCGCGAGGCGCTTTTCGTGCCGGTACAGGCCCGGGCTCACGAACGCCCACAACTGGTACACGATCACCGGCATGCTCACGAACAGCGCGATGTAGAACGCCAGTTTCAGCGGCGTGATGAACGGACTGGCGACCTGCGTCGCGATCAGGTGCGCACCATGCGGCAGCCGCTTCACCAGCGGCTCGGCCAGCCACGTGTACAACCGGTTGGCAAACGGGACCAGGCAGGCCAGCACGACAATCACACAGGCGATCGCCTTGATCAAACGCGAACGCAGTTCCAGCAGGTGCGAGAAGATGCCCTGCTCGAGGTCGAAGCCGGAATCGGTATCCGAACCGGGATCGTGCTCAGTGGCCATCGCGCACCTCCGTCGAGGCGGCGCTGTCCTGCACCGGCTCGGCCACGTGCGCGATTTCCGCGACGGTCTGATTCACCGACGCGTGCGCGGAATGCATTTCGGCATCGGCGGCCTTGCGCATCGCGTCCGCGCGTTCGGCGGCTTCCTTCGCGGAGCGGCGGATTTCCTCAAGCTCGAGTTCGCGTTCGACTTCGCTGCGCACGCTCTCCCAGCCGAGGCGCAGGCGCCGCAGCATCGCGCCGGCCATGCGCGCGGCCTTGGGCAACTTCTCAGGGCCCAACACCACCAACGCGATCACAGCCAACAGCAGCAGCTTCGAGAAGCTGAGCTCGATCATCGTGGCATACCGCGCCGGTTACGGTGCGCGCTTCGACTCGGCGGAGTCGCGCTGCTCCTGGTGCGCGGCGTCGGCGGCCGCGGGCGGATCGGCCTGCAGCTTCTCGCCGGACTCCGCCGCCTTGGCCTTGTCGTCTTCGTCGTTGCCGTGCAGCGCCTTCTTGAATCCACGCATGGCATTGCCGAGATCGGGACCGATCTTGGTCAGCTTGCCGGTGCCGAAAATCACCAGCACGATCACAAGCAGGAGCAGCCAATGCCAGATGCTGTCAAAACCCATTTCGACCTCGTGCGGAACCGTGCCCGGACGCCACGGGGCGTGGCGAGGGCTATCCGCCAGTGACCAGTGTACTGCAGGCGGCGTTGCCGAGCCGCGCGGCGGCCCGAACCCGCTCGCACCTCGCCCGCCGGGCCTTCAACTGTCTCCCGGGATGTTCCGGGTGGACCGGGACGGCGGACTGCTGTGGCACACTGCGCGGGGTCGTCGAGCCCGCGATCAGGACCGCGCCGCATGCCACGCTATTTCGGTTTCGCCACCACAACGGAACGGCCCGTGGCTCCGACGACAGCGGTGTTGCTGCTCAATCTCGGCACCCCGGCGGCACCGACGCGCGATGCCGTGCGCGATTACCTCGCCGAATTCCTGTCCGACCCGCGGATCGTCGAATTGCCGCGCTGGCTATGGTGGATGGTACTGCACGGCTACCTCCTGCGTACCCGCCCGAGCCGATCCGCCGAAGCCTATGCGAAGGTCTGGCGCGACGACGGTTCGCCGCTCCTGGTCTTCAGCGAACGGCTGGCCGAGGCGGTTCGTGCCGAAATCGAGCGCCGCAGCAGCGGAAAGGTCGATGTCGCGCTGGCGATGACCTATGGCGAACCTTCGGTCGCCGGGGCCGTCGAGGCGCTGATGGCGGACGGCGTGCGCCGGCTGCTGGTGCTGCCGTTGTTCCCGCAATATTCGGCCACGTCCAGTGGTGCGGCGCTGGACGCGGTCATGCGAATGATGCAGAAGCTGCGCTGGCAGCCGCAACTGCGCACGGTTGGCGACTATCACATCGACGCCGGATACCTGGCTGCGCTGGTCGGCAGCGTGCAGGCGCACTGGACGAGCCACGGGCGCGGCCACAAACTGCTGCTGAGCTTCCACGGCATACCGCAGCAATATGCCGAGTCCGGCGATCCGTATCCGGAACAATGCCGCGAAACCGCCCGGCGCCTGGCCGATGCGCTCGGCATCGCCGATGACGAATTGCTGGTGACCTTCCAGTCGCGCCTCGGCCGCAGGCCGTGGCTGCGACCGTACACCGACGAAACCATCGAAGAGCTGGCGAGGCAGGGCGTCGAGGCGCTCGATGTCCTGTGTCCCGGGTTCGCGGTCGACTGTCTGGAAACACTGGAAGAAGTCGCCCTGCGTTACCGCACGACCTTCCTCACCAATGGCGGCAAGCAGTTTCGCTACATCCCGGCGCTGAACGACGGGAGAGCCCATGCGACCGTACTGGCCGACATCGCGATGCGGCAACTCGCGGGATGGATCTGAGCGCCATCGAACATGATGCGTAGTGCGTCGAGCGTCGGCCGCATCCTGCCGGCACAATTTACCGCCAACCATCGACAACAACGGGAGGCCGAAGCCAACAGCAAAACCCGAGCACCGATTCAGTAACCTCCATCGCACGGACTTGCCAGTAAGCGTCCGCCAGCCGCACATTGCTGTTTGGGCCGGTGATGCGCTACGCGAGCGGCAGCAGGGTATCGATGTCGCGGTCTTTGGTGGTGGGCAGACGGGTCAGCACGTCGGTGAGCCAGGTGTGCGGCTCGATACCGTTGGCCTTGGCGGTGGCGATGAGGGTCATGATCGCGGCGGCGCGTTTGCCGGCGGTTTCCGATCCGGCGAACAGCCAGTTCTTGCGTCCGATGGCGATCGGACGGATCACGCGCTCGGCGGGATTGTTGTCGATCGGATAACGACCGTCCTCGACGACCCGGGCCAAGGCCGGCCAGCGCTTTTCGGTGTAGGCGATGGCGCGGGCGAGTCCGCTGTTGCCGAGTACTTTCGGGGCCAGGTCATCCAGCCAGCGCTTGAACGCATCCAGCTTGGGCGCCAACAGATGTTGACGGGCCTCGCCGCGTGCGGCGACGTCGAGTTCGCGCAGTCCGGCTTCGATGGCATACAGTTCGCCGATGCGCTCGACCGCCGCCTTGGCCAGCGCACTGCCGCTGGCCTTCCAGGCATCGAAGAACTTGCGCCGTGCGTGTGCCCAGCAGGCGAGTTCGGTGACACCGGCAGCAAACAGTTGCTTGTAGCCGCCGTAGTCGTCGACCATCAGCGCACCGCGCCAGCTGCCGAGGAACGCGGCGGCGTGCTTGCCGGCCCGGCTGGGGCAGTAGTCGAACACCACGATCGGCGGATCGCCGGTACTCCGGTACGCGAACAGATACGCGCGCCTGGTCTTGCCGGTGCCCGGATCGAGCTGCGCCACCGGGGTTTCGTC
>JBOHYO010000469.1:0-2290 GCA_050737935.1 Rhodanobacteraceae bacterium | reverse complement strand
AGCGCGCACGAAACGCGCGGCGGAACGCATCCGCGCTGCGGAAGCCCACGCTCGCTGCAACGCGCTCGATGGGGGTCCTGCCTTGCGTGAGGTGCAGGCACGCCTGTTCGAGGCGCAACCGCTCGAGGAAGCGTGCGGGCGTCGAACCGAACGTCGCGCCGAATACGCGCCGGAAGTTGCGCGGACTCATCGCGGCCTCGGCGGCCATGCGCTCGATGCTGATGTCACCGTCCAGGTTCGCCAGCAGCCATTCCACCAGCGCGCCCATCCGGCCGTCGGCCCGCGTCTGGGCGGCGAGCGGCGCCGAAAATTGCGCCTGGTTGCCCGGCCGCTTCACGTACATCACGAGCTGACGCGCGACCGCGAGCGCCACCGGCGCCCCGAGGTCTTCCTCGACCAGGGCGAGCGCGAGATCCATGCCGGCGGTCAGCCCGCCGGAGGTGGCGAAGCGGCCGTCGCGCAGGAACAGCCGATCCGGTTCCACGCGCAGGGCCGGATGACGGCGGGCGAGATCATCGGCGAAACGCCAGTGGGTGGTGACGCGGCGGCCGTCGAGGAAGCCGGCGGCGGCCAGCGCATAGACGCCCGTGCACACCGATACAACGCGCCGCGTGTGGGGCGCGCGCTCGCGCAGCCACGCGAGCAACCGCGGGTCGCGATTGATGCCCTCGCGGGCGCCGGCGCCGCCAGGAATCAGCAGCGTGTCCAGCGGCGGGGCATCGTCCAGTGGGTGTGTCGGGACGATTTCGAGCCCGTTCTCGGTCCGCACCGCGCGCTTGTCCAGGCCGATGATCCGAAGGTCGTAGGTCTTCGTGCTTGCGGCAAGTTCATTGGCCGCGCCGAACACGTCGAGCGGCCCGGCGAGATCGAGCGCCTGCATGTCATCGTAGGCAAGCAGGCCGATGGTTTTGGCGGAAGGCGGCGCGGGCATCGCGCGATGATGCTAGCAGCGGGCTCGGAAGCCCAGGCCCGTTGCGTTGGAGCGAGCGATGCATGCGCCGCAACCGGGGGGCGAGTTTGACCTGCACACGCTCGCCACCATGATGTTGCATTCCGTCGCCGGTGGAATAAGATCGGCCGGAGAGGGCCACGTCGAGGTGGCGCGATGACTGCGGCTGTCGAATGGGCGCGGACCCGGCTTGGCGCGCTTGCATGCCTGGTGGTGTGCTGCGGCTGGTGGAACGTCGCCGCGGCCGGCCGCTTCGACTCGGTGCACCGCGAGACCGTTGCGGACCCGACGCGCAACTATCTTCCTGCCAAGTATTACGAACGCCTCGCGCTGGACGCCATGCGCCGCAAGGATTATGCAGGCGCCGCGAATGCCTATCAGCGGGCGGCGTACTGGGGGAACAAGGTCGCGCAGTACGACCTCGGTGAAATCTACTTGCATGGCCTGGGAAGCATCCGTGCGGACCCGGCGCGTGGGGCCGCCTGGCTCGGCATTGCGGCCGAAGAACACGAACCCGATTACGACGCGGCATTGGTCAGCGCGTACAAGACGCTGAGTCTGGAGGAACGCAAGCGCGCGGACGGAATCTGGAAGCGGTTGCAGACGATTTATGGCGACAAGCTCACGCTGGCCCGCGCAACCCGCGCATTCGAGGATGATTACCATACCGAACGTGCTCAATCCGCGACCACCGAAGACGATCCCAACACCTACACCTTTGCCATCAACGGTTACGACCCGGGTGGAAACATCCAGGACGAAGCCGACCTCGTTTCGGAGTTGAACGAGCTTGGCGCGCGGAACGGCGTGACCTCCGAGGCGGGTTTCTGGGCCGCGCGAAAACACGAATTTGCAAAGTTCGTCACCGCCCAGTTCGGGCACGTGGAGATCGGACACATCGAACAGGTTTCGCCGGCGAAAGGAAAGTCCATTCGTGAAGGCGACTGTCACGCGCCGCACACGGCCGCGTGTGGTGGCTCGCCGTCATCGAAAGGCCACTGACCGCAAGCGCGGAATGCTGCGCACTACAGCAAATGGGTGAAGATCCGGATGCCGGCGATGTATTCGCCGGCCATGGTGCCGAGGTTGGTGAGGAGAAACACCAAGAGGGTGCGCGCGACCCGGTTGCGCCACCATCCCGATATGTGCAGCAGGTCGTGGCGCAGTGACTGGAAGTCGGCGACGCGCGGTTTGCGCAGCCACGCTTCGACCAGGCCCGAGAATACGCCGGACGAAAGTCCCGGCGGGCGCAGGGGCTTCAGCGGGCCCATGACCGCGGCGGTGAGGACCGACAGCGGGTGTCCGCCGGCGACGGCCGCGCCGAGCGCGCTCAGCACGGCG
>JBOHYO010000468.1:0-2062 GCA_050737935.1 Rhodanobacteraceae bacterium | reverse complement strand
GCGCCAGTCGCGTCGGGCTGGAATGTCGATCCGGTCGTCCTGCCCGCCGATGATCAGGCGACCGTCGTCGGTGCTGCGCCAGTACAGATAGGGACGCGCGGTTTCCCAGCCGACGCAGTGCGCAAATTCCGGCCCCAGTTGCAGCGGTTCGCTGACGAACGCGTAACTGCTGCGGTTCTTCGCCACCCGCTGCGGCAGCAGGGCCTGGCTTTCGTAGCCCGCGGCCACCACCAGCCATTGCGCGCGAACGCGCGCGCCGCTTGCCACGCGGATTCCGAGCGCGCCAGCATCCGGTTTCCGCTCCACCATTTCGCAACGATCGAAGACCCGCAGGCCCTGCACGCACAATTTCTCGAAGAGCCGATGGGTAAAGCGGTAGGGGTCCACGTGCGCAGCCGGTCGCGACAGGATCGCGGCGGGCGCCGCCAATCCGAAACGCTTCCGCAAGGCGCATTCGTCCAGCCATTCCGCCCGAAAGCCGGCATCGCGCCGGGCTTCGAATTCAGGAAGCAGCCGCCGCGCGTCGCGCCGCGAACTCGCAAGATAAACGCTGGACGTTTCGAGCCAGCCGACGTCGCCGATTTCAGCAGCAATCGCGTGCAGCTCCGACACGGCGCCTTCGCAGGCCTTGTAGGCCGCGAGCGCGTTCTCGTGACCGACGAGCTTCGACAGTTGCAGCAGCTCGGTGTCGATTTCGTATTGCAGCAGCGCGGTACTCGCGGCGGTGCTGCCCCAACCGACGTCGCGGCGATCCAGTACGACCGTGTCCAACCCGGCACCGACCAGCGAGCGCGCAATCAATGCGCCGGTGATGCCCGCGCCAACCACTACGACTTCGCATTCGACATCGTCGCAAAGCGGCGGGTAATCACGCAGCAATCCGTTGCGCACCGTCCACCATGGGTAACCGCCCTTGACGTCCATGCGGCAGAGTGTATTGCGGTGCGCTGGTTTCCCTGATGAACAAGAATCGCGCGGGTATGCGCCAATTCACGGCCGCTTGTAGATCACCCCGCCCTTCATCACGAATGGCCGGTGTCCGATCGTGGTGATGCCCTTGGTCGGATCGCCCTTGACGGCGATGATGTCGGCGCCGAGGCCTTCGCGGAACTTGCCGACCTTGTACCCTTGCCTGGGGTTGACCCCACAGACCAGGCAAGCGTTACGGCGCGCTAATCCTCGTCCGCGGCAAGGGCAAGCCGCGAGGATGGCACGCCGCTGCGCTCGCCCCAGTAGTAGACGACCAAGGCAATAGCGGCGACCAGCAGGGAATCCCACGGGCCTTCGACGATCTGCCTGCCGCCGAATGTTCCAAGCCACGAAGCAGCCAGTACCAGGGCGTAGAAGCCGATCAGCCACAGCGAGGCGCGCACGTCCTGCGCCAGTTGCGCGCGGCTTGAGCGGCGTCGCGCCACGTATGCGACGTACAGCGCGAACAGGATGATCTGGAGTCCGAGCAACCACGACACGGTGCCCCAGCCGGACCAATACACGATCAGTGCCGCGACGACGAACGAGAGCGGCCCAAGCACGGCGAAACCGCGAACCCGGAAGGGACGCGGCATGTCGGGCGCATTGCGGCGCAGCGCCGCGGTCGTGACGGGGGCCACGGCGTAGCTCAGCACCAGCGCGGCGGAGACCACGTTGATCATCGCCGACCATGACGGAAATGGCAGCATCCAGAAAATCGAGAGCGCCAGCGTCAGCCATAGCGCCTGGCGCGGGATTCCCGACTTGGCATCGACCTTGGTGAAGACCTTGAAGAAGGTGCCACCGCGCGCCCAGCCATAGATGACACGCGGCGTCGCGTTCATGTAGATGTTGCCGCAGCCGCTGGGGGAGATGATGGCGTCGCACACCACCAGGAACGACAGCCAGCCGACACCCAGCGCAATCGCAATGTCGTGGAACGGCAGTGCGAACAACTTGTCGATTCCCTTCCAGCCGTGCTCCGCCATCGCGGCCGGAACGCTGCCGAGGAAGGCGATCTGCAGCAGCAGGTAGATCGCCGTCGACAACACCACCGACAGGATCAGCGCGATCGGAATGTTGCGCTGTGGAT
>JBOHYO010000467.1:0-3538 GCA_050737935.1 Rhodanobacteraceae bacterium | reverse complement strand
GTCGTAATGCTGCGACCAAAGCGTGCTGCCATCGGCCGCGTTCACCAGCTCGGCACTGACACGCACTTCATCGCCCAACTTCCGCACGCTCCCTTCCAGCAGATGCGCCACGCCCAGTTTTTCGCCGATTGCCTGCACGCTGTCTTTGCTGTCGCGGAACCGGAACGAGGAATCGCGATTGATGACCTTCAAGCCCGCGAACTGCGACAACGCAGTGATCAGGTCTTCGGAGAGTCCGTCGGAAAAATACTGCTGATCCTTGTCGCCGCTTTCGTTGCTGAGCGGCAATACCGCGACGGATTTGGCGGGAATCGGAATGGCTTGTGCCGGCGCATTCGTGGTCGTCGTCAGCTGATTCCTCTGCGCTACATCCATCCTGCTCGTGGATGGCGACACGCGCTCGTACCGCCACAGCAACCCGCCGCCGATCGCCAGCAGCAGCGCGAGAATCACGATCTCGGTGCCACTGACCTTCTGCGCGCCACGCTCGCCGTGGTACCAGGCCAGCACCAGTGCCACGAGAAAGCCGATCGCGAGCGCGAGGATCAGCAGTTTCTCGACCTGATCCGGCCACCCGAATCTCTGCGCGATGACATCGGCGACCTGGATCAGCGCGAACGCAAACGCGACGTAAGCCAGCGCCCACTGCACCAACTTGCGCTGCCTGAGGCGTGCCAGGAACCCGGTCGCGGTTTGCGTCATGGCGTGGCCGCCGCCGCGGGAACCGACGTGGAAGCCGCACGATGGGCGGCGACTTCGGCAGGCGTCGGCAATCCCACTTTTTTGCAGAACGCGGCGAAGCGTGGATCCTTGCGCAGCGGGCCCAGGATTTCCGGCGGTGCCTCGTAAATGGACATGATGGTCGTATCGCGCGCCTTGAACGCACGATCGAGCCACGCAAACGCCTGATCCAGATTGCCTTCGAAGGCGAACGTCTCCGCCACCATTCCCGGGGCATCATCGCCAACGCGGCGGATCATTTCATCCAGTGCCGCCTTCTCGCGCGCCGTGTCCCCTTGCGCATGGGCGATCATAAGAACCGCCTGCAGGCGGTTGGCATCATCCGGATCCGCATTCGCGGCGGCAATGGCCTGATCGAACCGCCCCTGCTTCACCAGCGTGATCGCCAACTGCGAACCGTACCCCGCCGCGCCGGGTTGCAGCTCGATCGCACGTCTGGATTGCGCCTGCGCTTCATCGTACTTCCCGAGCGCGAGCAGGAACTGTCCGGTGTAGAAGTGGAACGAGGCGTTCAGCGGCTCCATCATCAGAACCTTGCGCATCATGGCGACGCCTTGTTCCACCCGGCCCTGGGCGGCGGTCACGTCGGCGAGCTGGTAGAGCGTTTCCGCATTGGAGGGATCGAGCGCGACGGCTTTCTTCAGCGTCGGCTCGGCAGCCGGATAATCGAAATCCGACCACGCCTGGGTGACGCCGAGCGCACCCAGGGCGATGGCCGATTGCGGCGCGAGTTCCACCGCCCTGCGGGCGTTGGCGCGCGCCTGCACGCTGACGACCTTGCGCTCGTCGGTGCGGGCCTCCCAGTCAATGAACCATTGCTGGGCGATTGCCAGCCGTGCATAAGCCAGCGCGTAATCCGGATCGAGCCTGATCGCCTGCTGGTAATGCTCCACCGCCTTGAAGTAATCGGCGCGGTTGCGGCGCTCGGCATACCAACGCCCTTGCAGCAGTGCGTCATAAGCGGCCAGATTACCGCTCGGAGGCTTGTCGGTGGTCTCGACCGAGCCGCCGAACACGCTGGCCTTCAACGCATTCGCCACCGAGGTGGCGATGTCGTTCTGCACCGCGAAAACATCCTTCAATTGCCGCTCGTAAGTCTGAGACCACAACTGGGTGCCGTCGGACGCCTTGATCAAGGATGCGACGATCCGCACCTCATTGCCCTGTTTGCGCACCGTGCCTTCGAGCAAGGTCGCAACGCCGAGTTTCGCGCCGATGCTTGTCGCATTCTCCTGCTGCGTGCCGCGGAAGCGAAACGATGAATTGCGGCCGATCACCTTCAGATCTCGCACCTGCCCGAGCGCAGAAATCAGTTCTTCCGACAGCCCGTCGGAAAAATAATCCTGCGAAGCGTCGCCGCTTTCATTCAACAGCGGCAGCACGGCGATGGATTTCAGCGGGATGCTCGAGGCCCCCGGGCCGAGATTGGCCGACACCCCCGCCGCCCTGCGCCAGACGAAGGCGTTGGCCAACAGCAGCACCACCGCGACGACCAGCACCGCGATGATCCACTTGTCCAGCTTGCGGCCGGTGCCGCGCGCGATGGATGCATCCGCGGCGATCTCGCTTTCGCGCTTCAAGCCTTGCGGCGTAAATTCGTAGAACCACGCGAACGCGATCCAGAATGGGAACCCGACGATGCCCGCGATCACGAACCAGCGCGCGATCCATTCGTATTCGCCGAACAGCGGTAGCAACTGCGCGAGCCCTTGCGCCAGCGCCCATACCGCACCTGCGTACAGCACACCCGCGCGCAATACATTGCGGCGCTTGAGTTCGGAGAAGAGAGAGCCCCTTGCTTGCATGCCGGCCTGGTCGTCGCTGCTGGTCAGGGTTTGCGCGACGCAGCGTACGCCGCCACCGCGATCATGTCAGGTACGCTCAATTGCGAGGCTTCCAGCCGCATCGGCGCGGCTTCGGGATTCGTGCGCTCTCCGGTGCGGAACAGGATCAGCTCGCGCACGATGTAGGTGGGCGAGCGGCCGGCCAGCGGCGGAATGATGCCGGCGCCCTGCAGGTTCGCGCCGTGGCAGGAGTCGCACGCCGGCGCCGCTCCTTCGCCCTTCGCCGCGATCACCGCGCCGCGCGCGATGCTGCCGGACGGCACGTAGGCGATATATTTCGTGCGGTCACTGTGGTATTGGTAATCGTCGAAACTGACAGGCGTTTCGACGATGCGCTCGCCAATAACCTCACGCGCGTTGCCTTTGTCCGGCACCTGCACGAAATATTTCCAGTGCATCTTCGGAATGGTGGCGGTTTCGACCACCCGCGTGTGCGGCACGAACTTCAGTTGCGAGAAATAGCTCGCGGCAAATTGCAGATCGGCATCGCTCATGTTGCGCGCTTCATTCGCCATGTCCTGCGTGGTGCGCGGCGCACTCGTCCCGCGCTGCCCGTGCCGGAACGCGGCGAACTGCTCCAGGATGTAGACCTTCGGCAGACCCATGAGCTGGGCGGTGGCGGGAACACCTGCCCCATTCACCAGATGGCATTCAGCGCAGTGCCGCGCCGGCTCGTGGTCTTGCACGATGATCTGCGGCGTGGCCGGATGATCTTGCGGAAACCAGTCCGGCGCACCGGCGTCGAGTTGCGCTTGCGTGTAACTGCGCGTGCTGCCGGTGACGTGCACAATCTGGTGCGGGTCGGGTTTTGGCCCCAGCGGATCGGCTGGCGGAAATTGCGGGAACGCCCACGCTTGCGCAACACGGATATTCGTGTCGGAAGCAACCGATGCCTGTTGGGCGAAACACATCGTCGCGCAACCGATCAATGCCAGTGGAACGATCTTCATCAT
>JBOHYO010000466.1:0-6455 GCA_050737935.1 Rhodanobacteraceae bacterium | reverse complement strand
TGGTACCGGCCGGCAGCAGTGACGCAAACTTGTCCACCGTCGGACACGCGGCGATGCCCCACGGGCCGTGAATCTCGAGACGAAAGATCAGCGCGCCGGTCAGGCGCACCAAGGCCAGCACGTCGGATAACAGGTCGACGGCCATGCATGCCCCGCCTCCGGGCGTTTCGGGCATCTTGCGGGGACTATAGGTCATTGCCGGGAACGCGCGCCCCTACCAATACTGTGGCGAACGACTGGATACCCATCGTACTGCACCCGCGCATGGGCGGCGTTCCACTCGTTCCAGCGTGTTGTGTGCCGAATTGCGCGAGCCGAACATCCCGGAGAACAGCCATGAACATGAACGAAGACAAGCTCCATGTATTCCTCGGCAAGGCCGTCGACGATCTTGGTGCCGCGATCAGCTCGACCCTGATGATCGTCGGCGACCGCCTCGGCCTTTACAAAGCCTTGGCGCAAGGCCCGTTGAGCAGCAGCGAGCTGGCAGCACGCACCGGTACCAGTGAGCGCTACGTGCACGAGTGGCTCAACAACCAGGCCGCAGGCGGTTATGTCGATTACGCCGCCGCCACCGACAAGTATTCGCTCAACGAAGAACAGAAACTGTGCCTCGCCGATCCGGACGGACCGGTTGATCTGCCAGGGGCCCAATATCTGGTCGAATCCGTATTCCATGTCCTCGACCGCACCATCGAGAACTTCAAGACTGGAAAAGGCATGGAGTGGGGCGAACACCACCCCTGTCTGTTCCACGGTTGCGAACGTTTCTTCCGTGCGGGTTACAACGCCAACCTGCTCTCGGCTTGGCTGCCCGCGCTGGACGGCACGGTCGACAAGTTGCAGCGCGGCGGCCGCGCCGCCGACGTGGGCTGCGGCCATGGCGCCAGCACGATCCTGATGGCAAAGGCGTTTCCGGATTCGGAATTTTTTGGCTACGACTATCACGCCGCCTCGATTGACACGGCGCGCCAACGCGCGAAACAGGCGGGAACCAGGAACGCGCATTTCGAGGTGGCCGAGGGCACCGGGTACAAGGAACGCGATTTCGACCTGATCTCGTTCTTCGACTGCCTGCATGACATGGGCGATCCGGTCGGCGCGGCCAGACACGCGCGACAGGCGCTGAAACCGGATGGCAGTTGCATGCTGGTGGAGCCTTTCGCCGACGATGCGCCGCAAAACAATCACAACCCGGTGGGTCGGGTGTACTACGGCGCCTCCTCGCAGATTTGCGTACCGGTCTCCTTGGCCCGCGAGGGTCCGGCGCTGGGTGCCCAGGCCGGGGAGGCCCGCCTGCGCGCAGTGATGCTGGACGGCGCCGGTTTCTCGCGCATGCGCCGCGCGGCCGAAACGCCGTTCAATATCGTGCTGGAAGCGCGGCCGTAGGAGCGATTCGCCCCGTCAGCGTCGAGGAAGACCCGACCGGAGTGGCAAATGTCGCAATCCGCGGCCATGGGGTGTTCTTCGGGGGGCAAGGCCAAATTGATTCATTCCGGCGTTTCGGGCATGGATCCCGGAGCATCGGTCATTTTCGCTGTGACGCGCGCGGGCAAACTGGGTAGCCGGGTCCCCGACCCGCGACCGGCCGTCCGGGAGGGGTTCGGACGCGGGGACGGGTTGCGCAATTGACAGGAGGACAAGGCAATGAATACGAAATGGACACGGGTTTTGGCGGTCGCGTTGGGGCTCGGGATTCTCATCACGGCGGCCGCTGCACAGCCGCCCGCCACGGAGTCCGGTCAAACCGTACTCTCCCCCGGAGACGTGAAATGGATGCCGGCACCGCCGGTGCTTCCGAAAGGCGTGCAAATCGCCGTATTGACGGGCAACCCCTTCGCGGAAGGGTTTTCCATCGTTCGCCTCAAGATTCCGCCGCACACGACCTTCGCGCCGCACTGGCATCCGACCGCCGAAAACTTCAGCGTGCTGCGCGGCACGTTCTACGTCGGCATGGGCGACAAGGTGGACAAGTCCAAGGCCAAGGCGCTGCCGCCGATGGGGTTCGCGTCGATGCCCGCAATGCACCATCACTGGGTGTACAGCGGCGACCAGGAAGTGGTGATCGATCTCAGCTTCTACGGCCCCTTCCAGATCCATTACGTGAATCCCGCGGACGATCCGTCGAAGCAATCGATGGCGCAACACTGACGCACCCGTAGCGCGGCCAGGTTCAGGCAAAATGCCCGTGCGGGGCGTTTCCCGCGCGGACGGGTCTTTTGCATGGTTGCCAAGCAAGCGCGCGCCTTGCGCGCGGGTCTGTGGACGGTGCTGTTGACGATGCCGCTCAGCGCGGGATTCGCCGAGCCGGTGGCCGCCGTTCCGCCATCGCAAGGTGCCCCTGCCTACACCGAGCGCCACGGGGAGGCCCGTTTCGGCACCGAGGCCATCTCGGCAAGCTGGACGGTCGCGGATGGTGTGCTCTCGGATCTGGTGGTGGCCGACGGGCTGCACCATCGGCGAATCATCGTCACCGATCCGTTCTCATTGTCCTTCAAGGATGGCCGCACGCTGGCGGCCGGCGATTTCCATTTGCAGGGAAGGTTGCAGGAAGTCGCGTTGCCGGTCGATCCCAAGGCTGCGCGCCTCGTGGAAAGGTCGCCGGGCAAGGCCATCGAGGGGCGATTCCTCGGACCGCAAGGCCATCTGGCAATCGACTGGAAACTGGTGCAACGTGACGATTCGGATTACCTGCGCGAGATCGTCACGATCGGCGCGCTCGACCAAGACGCGCCGATCACCAAGGTCTCGTTGTTCGGCGCCAACGCAGCCGATGCGATGGTCGAGGGATCGGTCGATGGGTCGCCCGTGGTGTCGCACGACGACTGGTTCGGCTTCGAACATCCAATGTCCAAGGCCGATGCCTGGCGCGGCAAGGTAAAGTTGTGGATCGAGCGCACGCTTCCGCTGGCCAAGGGTCAGTCGGTGACGTATTCCGCAGTTATCGGGGTGGCCCAATCAGGGCAGATGCGGCGCGACTTCGCAACCTATATCGAACGCGAGCGCGCGCATCCGTATCGCACGTTTCTGCACTACAACTCCTGGTACGACATCGGCTACTTCACGCCATACACGGAAGCCGAGGCGCTGGATCGCATCAATACGTTCGGCAGGGAACTGGTCGAAAAACGCCAAGTGAAGATGGATTCGTTCCTGTTCGACGACGGCTGGGACGACTACAGCGGAAGCTGGAATTTTTCGAAGGCGTTTCCGCATGGCTTCGTGCCCTTGTGCAAGGCGGCGAAGCAATACGGCGCCGCGCCGGGCGTGTGGTTGTCGCCCTGGGGCGGCTACGGCAAGCCGCGTCAGGAGCGCATCGCCAATGGCCGCAAGGCGGGCTACGAAATCGTCGATGGCGGTTTCGCGTTGTCCGGCCCGAAATACTGGAAGCGTTTCCACCACGTCGTGATGACGCTGCTGAACGAGGATTGCATCAACCAGTTCAAGCTCGATGGCACCGGCAACGTCGACAGCGTGTATCCCGGTAGCCAATTCGACAGCGATTTCGCTGCAGCGATCCAGTTGATCTCCGACATCCGCGCCGACAAGCCGAACACCTTCATCAATCTCACCACCGGCACTTGGGCGTCGCCGTTCTGGCTGCGCTGGGCCGACTCGATCTGGCGCGACGGCTACGACCACAACTTCGCGGGCGTCGGCCCAAAGCGCGAGCAGTGGATCACCTATCGCGACGAACAGACGTATCGCAACATCGTGGAGAAGGGACCGTTGTTCCCGATCAATTCGCTGATGCTGCACGGGATCATCTATGCCCGGCACGCGGTGGGCCTGGACACAGATCCCGGTCACGACTTTGCCAACGAAGTGCATTCCTACTTCGCGACCGGCGCCGATTTGCAGGAAATGTACATCACGCCATCGCTGCTGACGTCGCAGGACTGGGATACGCTGGCCGGTGCGGCGAAATGGTCGCGCGCCAATGCCACTGTGCTGCGCGATACCCACTGGATCGGTGGTGATCCTGGTCGTCTGGACGTGTACGGTTGGGCAGCATGGTCGCCTGAAAGATCCTTCATCACGCTGCGCAACCCGGACGACAAACCGCGCCTCGCGATCCTCGATGTGGGCCGCCAACTGGAGTTGCCGAAAGATGCCGCCGGAAACTTCGACGTCAGCGACGTCTGGCACGGCGGCGGCAGCGACGTGCCGAAGACCCTCAATGCCGATCACCCGGTCACGATCACGCTGCAGCCCTTCGAGGTCGTGACGCTGCAATTGACGCCGGTTAGCGACAAGTAGCTAGGGTTGTACCAGAGGGCAGCGGCGCCGATCGCTGTTCTCCTCCCCTTCAAGGGGGAGGCCGGGAGGGGGATGGGGTGGACTCCGGCCAGCAATACCCATCCCCACCCAACCCTCCCCTTGAAGGGGAGGGCTTTCCGCTTGCAACCCGCGGCGGACGAGAATTTCCGCGGCTATCCTCCGCCCATGGACTGGAACATCCTCTGGTACGTCATCGCCGGCATCATCATCGTCGCCGGCTTCATCGGCTCGCTCCTGCCGAACCTCCCCGGCATCCCGGTGATGTTCGGCGGCATGCTGCTGGCCGCGTGGGTCGGCCATTTCGCGAAAATCCCGGTGTGGGTGATCGTGTTCCTGGGCCTGCTCGCCGCGTTCTCGATCCTGTTCGATTTCCTGGCCGGAACCTGGGGCGCCAAACGCTACGGCGCCAGCAAGGCGGCGGCGTGGGGCGCCTTACTCGGCACGATCATCGGCCTGTTCTTCGGCATCCCCGGCATCATCCTCGGGCCGTTCGTCGGCGCGGTGGTCGGACAACTGGCGAGTGGCAGCCGCGTCGAGCACGCCGCGCGCGTCGGGGTCGGTACCTGGATCGGTCTCCTGATCGGCACAGCGATCAAACTCGCGACAGCCTTCATGATGCTCGGCACCTTCGCGCTGGCGCTGCTGGTCTGACGAATTGACAAAGTCCCATTATGGGACTAGCATGCTTGCATGCGCCTGATCGCACTCAAGGCCCTGCGCGAATTCTGGGCGGAACATCGAGATGCCGAGCAGCCATTGCGCGCATGGGCGAACGAGGTGCGGCAGGCGCGATGGACAACACCTGCCGACATCAAGATGCAATTTGCCACCTCGAGCATCCTGAAGAGCCGCCGCGTGGTTTTCAACATCAAAGGCAACGAATACCGGATCGTCGTTGCGGTGGCTTATCGGTTTCAGGCCGTGTACGTCAAGTTCGTCGGCACGCACACGGAATACGACAGAATCGATGCCGACGAAGTGGATACCTCACCATGAACAAGCGCTACGTCTTGACGCCCATCCGCACGCAGGCGGATTACAAGGCTGCGTTGAAACAAGCCGAACACTATTTCGAGCTCGAGCCTGATCCCAGAAGCGCCGCCGGCGCGCATTTCGAAGCACTGCTCACCTTGATCGAGGCATGGGAAGCGAAACATTACCCCGTGCCGCCGCCCGATCCGATCGAGGCAATCAAGTTCAGGATGGAGCAGGCCGGTCTTGCGCCACGCGACCTGACTCCTGCCATCGGCGGCCTGAACCGGGTGTACGAGGTGTTGAGCGGCAAACGTGGCTTGAGCCTTGCCATGATCCGCAAACTGCATGCGCAATTTGGTGTGCCGCTGGATGCATTGGTAGGCGCCTGATCCTTGTGATGCCGGGGCTCTTCGCGAACCCGTATTGAACGGGGGACTAGACAGTAGATTCCCCTGTATCGCCGGCAAACATGCCGGCGCGATTGTTGCGGCCAATGGACGCAGACAAGACCGGCACCGGCCTTGGGCTGCCCGTGGTGATCGCGCTATGCGGATCAGTATTGGGGCGCAACACGCGCGGAGGGACGATCGTGGTGGGGGCGCTCAACCTCGGCGGGTCAGTCGAGATGGTTCCCAACGCAGTTCGCATCGCCGAGCTGGCTGTCGACAAACAGGCCCAAACCTTGCTGATGCCCGTTTCGGCGCGTCGCCAGCTCAATGATTTGCCGGACGATCTATGGACGCGCGTCAGCATCGAGTTCTACAAGGACACGGCGGATGCCGTGTTCAAGGCGCTGGTCGAATAGCAGGCTGAGGCGATTGGCTCAAATCAATACATTGCTATCGGTCGATAGCCATGTAGCGGCTGGCCGCCGGTCACACCATCTCGAAGATGCCGGCGGCGCCCATGCCGGTGCCGATGCACATGGTGACCATGCCGTATTTCTGCTTGCGGCGGCGCATGCCGTGGACCAGCGTCGCGACACGGATGGAGCCGGTGGCGCCGAGCGGATGACCGAGCGCAATGGCGCCGCCTTCGGGATTGACCTTGTCGGGGTCGAGGCCGAGATCCTTGATCACCGCGAGTGATTGCGCGGCGAAGGCTTCGTTCAATTCGATCCACTCGAGCTGATCCTGCCTGATCCCGGTGGCCTTCAGCGCCTTCGGGATGGCTTCCTTGGGTCCGATGCCCATGATTTC
>JBOHYO010000465.1:0-2973 GCA_050737935.1 Rhodanobacteraceae bacterium | reverse complement strand
TACGGTGCCCGGCAACGGGCGGCTGATCGTCAATGCCGAGGATGCACGGCTTGCGGAGGTGCTGGCGATGGGTTGCTGGACGCCGGTCGAGACGTTCGGCATCGACATGGGTGACTGGCGCGCGCGGCTGATCGAACCGGACGGCTCCGCGTTTGCGGTGACCCACGCGGGGGAACCCGTAGGCGAGGTGCGCTGGGACCTGCTCGGCCGCCACAACGTGATGAATGCACTCGCCGCGTTGGCGGCGGCAAGTGCCGCGGGTATCGGTCCGGCCGCCTTGCTGCCGGCGTTCGCCACGTTCGCGAGCGTCAAGCGACGTATGGAATCGCTCGGGGAAGTGGAAGGCGTACACGTCTACGACGACTTCGCGCACCATCCGACGGCGATCGCCACCACGCTCGAAGGCTTGCGCGCGAAGGTCGGCAAGGCGCGCATCGTGGCGGTGCTGGAGCCGCGTTCCAATTCGATGCGCCAAGGCGCCCATGCCGCGGCGCTCGCGCCTTCGCTTGCCGAAGCGGACCGGGTGCTGCTGCTGCAGCGGCCCGAGCTCGCATGGGACGCGCGGCGCGTCATCGACACGCTCGGCGGCCGCGGTCGGGCCGCGGCGTCCGTTACCGATCTGCTGGCCGCGCTGCAGGATGAAGTCCGTCCCGGCGACCACGTGGTCTTCATGTCCAATGGCGGGTTCGAAAACGCGCCGCGCCGGTTCCTGGACGCGCTGCGCGCAGGCTAGACTCGAACCGTGAAGCGTCACGAGATCCCGCTGTTTCCGCTGAACGCCATACTGTTCCCGGGCAGCATTCTGGGTCTCCGGATCTTCGAGCTGCGTTACATCGACATGGTGCGCGAGTGCACGCGCAACGAAGGATCGTTCGGGGTGTGCCTGATCATGGAGGGCAAGGAGGCCGGCGAGCCGGCGCTGCCTGCGGCGATCGGCACCCTCGCGCGCATCGTCGACTTCGAGACCCTGCCCGACGGCCTGCTCGGCATCAGCGTCACGGGCGGACCCCGTTTCCGGGTCCAGAAGACCCGCATCCGCAGCAATGGCTTGGTGATCGGCGAGGTACGCCGCTGGCCCGACGAACCCGGGGTGCCAGTGCCGGTCGAGTTTTCGCTGCTGCCGACCATCCTCGAACGCCTCGCCGAACAGGCAGGGTTGTCCTGGCGCAACGGCCCGCGCGAGCAGTACGACGATGCCAGTTGGGTGGGCTTCCGGCTTGCCGAACTGCTGCCGCTCGGAGACGCCGAACGCCAGCACTTGCTGGAGATCACCGACCCGCTCGAACGGCTCGGCGAACTGCGCGACGCGATGCCCCGTTTCCAGAAGCCGTGAAGCGCTGGCAGCGCGCGCTGCGTCCCCGCTGAATATGCTTTACACACATAGTGGTTTACTATGTGTGTAAAAGGTCCACCATGAGCCGGTCGCCGTTCGGCGACAGACCTCGAGGAGACATGTCATGAAACCGCTCACGATTGCCTGTGCGTTGGCATTGGGTTGCACCTTTGCACTTGCCGCGCCGTCCGTGCTTGCCCAGTCCGCGACGCCCGCCGCGTCCGCGCCGGCTGCCGCGCCGGCCGCGCCCCAATTGCATGCGGCGATGCGCTCGCTGCTGCACGGCCACATCGTCGCCACCCGCGACTACGCACTGGCCGTGCACGCCGGCAACCAGACCAAGGCGCATGCGGCCGCCAATGCCGCCGTGGCCAACGCCAAACAGATCGCCGGCGCAGTCGGCAGCTTCTACGGCCAGGCGGCGGGTGACCAGTTCCTCAAGCTGCTGGCCGGGCATTGGGGCGGCGTCAAGGACCTGACCGACACGACGCACGCGGGAAACAAGGCGGGCGAGCAGAAGGCGATGCAGGATCTTGCGACCAACGGCACCCAGATCGCGAAGTTTCTTTCCGGCGCCAATCCCAACCTGCCCGAGCAAACGGTGAAGGGCCTGTGGATGATGCACGTCAACGATCACAAGAACCAGATCGAAGAAATGATGTCCAATGCGCCCGCGGCCGAGCAGGCCCAGACCTGGGACCACATGCAGAAGCACATGGACACGATCGCCGATGCACTGGCCGGCGCCATCGCCAAGCAGTTCCCGAACAAGGCTCATTGACCGGATGCAACGCGTGAACGCCCTGCGGCAGCTCGGCATTACCCAGCAGAAACTGCTGCGGCGGCTGCTGCTGTCGCCGCAGGGCGCGAACGTGGAAGAGCTGTGCCGGGCCCTCGGCGTCACCCACAACGCGGTCCGGCAGCATTTGTCCGTGTTGATGGCGCGGGGCTTCGTGGCGCGCGGTGAATCGTCTCCGAGCGGTGGACGCCCGCGCGCGTGCTATGTGCTGCA
Organism: Rhodanobacteraceae bacterium; assembly: GCA_050737935.1. GTDB lineage: Bacteria > Pseudomonadota > Gammaproteobacteria > Xanthomonadales > Rhodanobacteraceae > 66-474. Next base: position 628 of record JBOHYO010000465.1, on the reverse strand, counting down.
GCCGGCCGGGCGTGAATTGTTTCCGCGCAACTATGCCTTGATCGCGCGGGGGATGATCGAGCACCTGTACGCGAATGCCGGCGCGCAGGCGGTGCAGGCCATGCTCGCGAGCATGGGTGCGAAGCTCGGGATGGATGCGGCCGCCCGGATCGGCACCGCGGTGGACGCCGCGGATGCGACGCGCCTGCTGGCCGAACAACTGGATACGCTGGGCTATGAAGCGCAGGTCGTCGGCGTGGAGGGCGGCACCGAAGTCGAGGCGTGGAATTGCGTATTCCATTCGTTGGCCCGCGCGCATCCGGACATCTGCAAGTTCGACCTCGCTTTCATGAGCGCCGCGACCGGCCGTCCGGTGCAGCGCACGCAATGCATGCTGCATGGCGCGCCGGCGTGCCGGTTCCACGTCGGGGCCGCGGACAAAACACTCACCTCAATCGAAGCGGCTGTCGTGAAAAGTCAGGCCATGGATGGCCGTTCTGGTGCCAAAAAAGGGGACGGAGGCTGAGGTTTCCCCACGTTTTCATGCTGCCACGGCCATCTGATCGAGCAGTGCCGGACGTGGCTTTCGTAGCTGTTCCATGAGTTCTTCGAGCTTGGCATTTGACCATCGTCGCACCAGCGCCTCACG
>JBOHYO010000464.1:0-9698 GCA_050737935.1 Rhodanobacteraceae bacterium | reverse complement strand
TCGGTGGATTTTGATACCGACCGCTACTTCACAACGGAGGAGTGGCCTTTGCAAATCCGTGAGCTGTGCAGATCCTGCAGGCGTGATCTGGTGACTTCACGGCAATTCCAGGGGTGCAAGATGCTTGCACCGTGCAGCACCCAGACACAAACCGATTAGCAGCCATGAGCCGCCGAAAAAAACGGTGGTCCAATCGAATCCCGACCAAACAAAGGCGACGATCAGCAGCCCCAGCAAGGGGAAAATCAGGAAGCGGAAAACCTGCCGGTAGCGGCGCTGCTTGACGAAGAAATACACGAAAACGGTAATGTTGAGCAGCATGAACGCGGTCAGTGCGCCGAAATTGACCAGTTTGAGAAGTGCTTCCTCCGGTACGGTCAAGGCCAACAGCACAGAGAGTATCGCCACCAACAGCGTGGCGTTGATTGGCGTCTTCCAGCGCGGGTGTACGTGGGCAAGAAATGTTGCGCCCGGCAGCACCCGGTCTCGTCCCATCGAAAACAGGATTCGCGCGATCGCCGATTGTGCTGCCAGCGCATTGGCGATGCCAGCGGCGATTACGTTGACCAGGATCAAGGCCAGGTACAGCGCCGGGCCGCCGACCTGACGCGCGATCTGGAAGAACCCCAGCTTGTCGTCCAGTGTCGTGTAATCCGGATGGACCAATGCGGCCAGATACGTCTCCGCGATGAAGATTGCTCCGAGCAACAGCAGCGAAAGCACGGTGGCATTGCCAATCGCCTTGCGCGGTTCTTTGGTTTCCTCGGCAAGCGTGCTGATCGCATCGAAGCCGAGAAAACTCAGTGCGGCAATCGACGTGGCCGTGGCGATGAAATTCCAGCTGAGATGTTGCGGCTGGTAGAACGGAGCCAACGACCAGCCGCCGGCACCGTGTCCTTGCACGAATACGAAATCAATTGCCAAGGCGACGAAGACGCCAAGCGCGGCCAGTTCGACCGCCAGCAGCACGAAGTTCGCGCGCGATTGCAGGCGGATACCCAGGATGTTGATCGCGGTGTTGAAAAGCGCGAACACGAGTACCCACACGAAGGTCGGCATGCCGGGCAACAATCCCTGCAGCCAGCTCGCCGAGAACGCATAGATCAGCGCCGGGATCAGCAGATAGTCGGCGAGGATCATCCAACCGGCGATGAATCCGAAATACGGGTTCAAGCCGCGTTGCACATACGAATATACGGATCCGGCAACGGGGAAGGCGCCGCTCAACTGTTTGTAGCTGAGTGCCGTGAACAGCATCGCCACGATGCCGACGGCATACACCAGCGGCACCATGCCGAAACTCTCGCGCGACACGAAACCGTACACGGCCCATGGCGCGATCGGCACCATGAAGATCATGCCGTACACGACCAGATGCCGCAGTTCCAGCGTGCGTTCGAGCTCCTGGCGGTAGCCGCCGGCGGACTCGGCGCCCGAGGTACTCACGGATTCCTTGTTCGGGGTCGTGGTTTGCACGGAATCCGGCCCCGTGGAACTGCCGGTTGGCGTGGGATCCACCATCGGCTATTCCGGCACCGCGCGATGGCTCGGTTGGTCGACGTGCCGTACTGGCAGGCGCTCCGTCGCCAATGATGCCGAATCGACGCCTGCCGCAAGCACATCTGCCGGGGGTTGGCGCTTCAGGACCAGTGCCGCAGCGACCCGACCCATCGCGGGTGAGGTCTGAATCCCGTATCCGCCCAATGCGGCCAACCAGAAGAACCCTTGCAATGTCGGGTCGTAGCCGACCACGGGCGTGCGGTCGGCGACGAAGCAGCGCAGTCCCGCCCACTTCTGTCGAACGTGCATGATCTTCAAGGTGGTGGCGGCTTCCACGCGATCCACCGCGACGGCGACATCCCAGTGCTCGGGGGCGGCGTCGCAAGGATCGGAGGGCGTCTCGTCGCCGGGAGACAACAGGATCTTGCCGGCGTCGGGTTTGAAATAGAATTGTTCGTCGATGTCGATGGTCATCGGCCACCCCGAAATTTCAGATCCGGCTGGCGCATCCACCAGCGCCGCGGTGCGTCGCAGTGGCTCGATGCCGATCCGCGCGGCACCGGCCAGATCCGCGATGAGATCGACCCATGCGCCGGCGGCGTTCACGACGATCGGCGCGATGAAAACGCCGGCAGAGGTTTGCACGCGCCAGCTACCGCCCGCCTGATCAATGGCCTGTACGGTGGCGCCAGTGACGAGTCTGCCTCCGTACCGGCGCATCTGGCGCAGATAGCCGTGCAACAGCGCGTGCACATTCATGTCCGACGCAGCCGGTTCGTATAGCGTCGCACCGAGATAACTTTCGCGCAGCATCGGACAAATCGCGCACGCTTCCTTCGTGGACAACCGTTTCGTTGCGCCGGCGACTTCCGGCAATGCGGCAAACGTGTCCAGCCGGCCGACCTGATCGGGACGCGCGATGAACAGGGAACCGCGTTTTGCGACCAAGGGAGCGTTGCTGAAGTCGGCCGGCGGTTCGAAGAAGAATGTGCGACTGGCACGCGACAGCGCCCGGATCGGGGCGTTGCCGTAGATCTCGGAAAAGATCGCGGCGGAGCGCCCTGTGGTGTGATAGCCGGGTTGATCCTCGCGTTCGAGCACCGCGACGCGCACGTCGCTCGACAACTGCGCAGCCACCGACGCTCCGGCGATGCCGGCGCCGATGATGACCACATCCACGTCGGTAGTGCTCATCCCGCGAGACGTTCCGAATGGTGTGCGGCGGCAGGGGCGGCGGACCTCACTTGCTTGCTTCCGCTGCGTTTGCACCGTGTGGTGGGTACTCGCGCGGAATCGTCCGGATCGTCTCGCCCTTTACCAGCGTCCGTTCGAAAAAGTCGGCGGTCGCCTCGAAGTTGCGCACCCAGGTACGCCACCGCAGCGAGTCGTGTGTTTCGTCGGGGAACACGATCAGTTCGTAGGGGATGTCGTGCTCGCGCAACAGTGGAACGAGATCGACCGTCTGCGCAAAGCGGACGTTGCGATCATCGTCGGCCTGCACCAGCAGCACCGGCGATTTCCACTTGTCGACGGTGGCAACCGGCGACGATTGGTAGGCGATCTTCTTCACCTTCGCCGAAACGCCGGGCGCGCTTTCCAGGGAAGTGGTCCAGTCATGGACGCCGGCGTAGTCGGCGCCTGCCTGGAAGATGTCCGAATTGCGCGCCAGGCCCATTGCCGTGAGATAGCCGCCGTACGAGCCGCCCCACAGACCGATCCTGTGCGAATCGACGTAGGGCAGGGCCTGCAGGTACTTCGCACCCGCCACGACATCCTGATACTCCGATGCTCCCATCGGCCCCCAGTGCCGCGGTTCGCGGAAGGCACGGCCATACATGGTACTCAACCGGTAGTTCACCGAAAGCACCACGAAGCCGCGGCTCGCGAGGTACTGGTTGGCCGCGTACATGTAGTTGTAGGCATCCATCGGATGGAAGCCGGGCATCATCTGTCGGAACGGCCCGCCATGCGTGAAGATGAGCGCCGGGCTGCGCGCTGAATGCTGGCGCGGCACGAACAACTGGCCGTGGATTTCGAGCCCGTCGAGGCTTTTGAAGACCACGTCCTGCGGCGTCACCAGCTGCGCCGAGGGATACGTGGCGGGTAACGCCTCTGCGGCGATCGCCGTGCGCCCGTGCGGCGTCAAGCGCTGCGGCATGGCCGGGCTGGTCGCGGTCGACCCCAAGAATAGTACGTGGTGCCCGTCGCCCGTAACCACAGGCTCCCACTCGATGGATGCGCCGTGCGTCAACGCGACTGCGTCGGCACGGTCAATGCTCACGCGCCAGATATGCCGACGATCCACGTCGTTTTCGTTGGACGCATACAGCAGTGCCTTGCGATCAGGCGTCAGTGCCACATTGCCGTTGAACGAGAATTTGCCGGGGGTCAGCAAGGTCGGCGTGCCACCATCGGCCGGGATGGAATACAGGTGTACCCAGCCGTCCTCCTGTGACGCAAATACGATGCGATCGCCGGCGGCAAACTGGAATGCCTGTTCTTCCCAATCCCCTTCGTTGAGATAGGACCCACCCGGGTCGTTGGTGCTTTGCCAGATCGTTTTCGTCGTGCCGTTCGCTGCGTTCCAGACCTCGATCGTCCACGGCTGCGGCTTGCCGGACAGGAATGGATTCCCGCTGCCCATGACACGAATGAACGCCAGGTTCGAGCCGTCGGACGACCAGCGTGGCAGCGTGTCGTGGAATACGCTCGGGTCGACCCATCGCAAGGTGGGGCTACCGAACGTGTAAATGCCGATCAGCGCATGGGTGCCGCGATCGCTGACGAACGCAATTTGCTTGCCATCGGGCGACCAGCGCGGCTGGGCAGTGCTGCCGCGGATGTAGGCGAGCGGCCTCGCGGGTTTCGCGCCTGACACCGGGGCCAGCCACAGCTTGTGTTGTCCGCTCCACGCTGCATATTGGCCGTCCGGGGAGATCTGGATGTCTTCGCAGCCTTCAGGCGAGCAGTTCATGGTGCCCAGCAGCCTTGGCGTGCCATTCGCCACGTCGGCCGCCCACACCTGTTGTTCGGGCTGCTCCACGTTGCTGGTCGGATTGGCCACTTCGCCCTGTGCATTGGTCTCGCTGCCGCGCGCATAGACCACCGTGCGGCCATCCGGCGTGAGCCGCAGGCTCGCGATGGGCATGCCATCGTCGCCGGTGTAGTGCGTCAGTTGGCGGCCAGTGAAATCCGGGCCATCGGCCACCCACACGTTGCGCGAGCCGCGCAGGTTGAAGACCCATGCGACCCGGTTGCCGCGTGCCGCCGACGTGAGCCCGTACGGGAACGGATACCCGAGAACCTGCTCCATGGTGAAGCCCTGCGTACGCGCCGACAGCGCAGGCGCCTGAAGCAGGACCAGCAACGCCAGTGCGAACAGCGGGATTTTTTCCTTGCATGCAAGCCGCGGAATCGTCTTCATCGGGTCGCCTTGTGTGGTGGCTCTCTCGATGTCGACAGTAAAGCAAACTTTCCAAATTTGAAAGTAGCTTCAAAGATCAAGCTGCACGAGCCTCGCGAATCGCGCGCGGAGACACCGGAAAAATCAGCAGGCCGGCGATCGACGCTTCGTGGACGCCTATTTCCCGGGCAGTCGGTGACGTTTCGACTTCCGGGCCAGAGGCTTCCGAACCGGACGTGGCGAAGGCGATGCGTCAGGCTCCGCGAGGACGCCCCTGTTTGCGCCGGAAGCCTCGAGCAACTGCGACTGGGTCGCCGAGCAGATCGACAGCACACGGCAACGCCCCGCGCCCACGGCGATGTAGGCGTGGCCCATGCCGCTGTCGAAATAGATGGAGTCGCCGGTGTCCAGCCGAGTCGGCGCATACAGATCCGTATGCAGTTCGACCGTGCCTTCCAGAACGTAGGCGAATTCCTCTCCGGGGTGGCGTATCAGTTCACCGAATTCCGCGAGCGAGCGTGCGTGCGGTTCAGCCACAATCGGGATGAAACGCTTGCTGAGCAAGTCCGCGGCAGGATAGAGATGGCTGTAATTCTCGGTCTCGATCGCCAGGCCCGTTCCGGCTCGGGTCATGATGCGGCGGCCGCTGATCGTGCTGGGCGGCGCCGCTGTACCGGCGTCGAACAGTTGTGCGATATCGATCTCCAGGCCGGCGCTCAGGCGCGCGAGTTTGTCGTAACTCAACGACATCTTGCCGTTCTCGATCTTCGAAAGTGTCGAAACAGGCAACCCAGTGCGAACGCCGACCTCGGCCAGTGTCCAGTTCTTGCGCTTGCGCAATGCGCGCAACGCCGCACCAGGTCTTGCGGGTGATCCGTCCCGCATGCGTTTGTTCACCATGTCGTCGACTCCTTCCGGATGCCGGGCGCAGCGCGCCATTTTTCCAGCATAGCCGCATCGGCAAACTGGAGCCCTCGGTTGCGCAGGATGATGGCACAGCCGCAGCATGTATTGCCAGATTGGAAAAAGTTGACAATCGGGAAAGTACGCCCGATAGTGGCGCCAAATCGAGACACCGGCAAAGCGAGGGGAGAGGCAAATGCACAAGAACGTCGGTACGCTGAGCGCGCTGTGTGTCGCCATTGCGGCGGCGATCGCGGCACCCGTGTCAGGATCGATGGCCGCGCCTGCATCCGCGGTCCAGGGTGCGGCGCAACCGGCGCAGGCAAGTGATACCTCATCCCAAACCACACCGGCGGGAAAGCAGGCTTCCAGTTCGCAGAGTCAGGCCCACTTCACGACGCTCGGAACCATCGTCGTGACTGCGACCAGGCGCAGCGAGACTTTGCAAAAGGTACCGATGGCGATATCGGCGCTGACGTACCACGACATCCAGCGCGAGCACCTGCAGGATTTCGCGGACTACGCCGCCATGGTTCCGGGCCTCAACGCTGTTTCTGCCGGTCCGGGACTCACCGGACTGAGCATCCGCGGAATCTCTTCGGGTTCCCAACAACCCAGCGCGTCGGTCGGCATCTACGTCGATGACACGCCATACGGCTCCAGCAGCGTGTTCGCCAATGGCTCGCTGGAGACACCGGATATCGATCCTGCCGATCTGGAACGCATCGAGGTGCTGCGTGGCCCGCAGGGGACCCTGTACGGTGCCGGTGCGCTGGGCGGCGTGATCCGGTTCATCACCATCCCGCCCGATACCCATGATTACGCTGGCCGCTTGCAAGTGGGGGGCACCAGCGTGGATGGGGGCGGCAACGGCTTCGGCTTGCACGGCATGGTGAACCTGCCGCTGGTCTCCGACAAGCTGGCGATCCGGGCGAATGTCTACGATCGCACCGATCCGGGTTTCATCGACGATGACGGTTTGGGCAAGACTGATGTCAACGAGAGCCGGGTCAAGGGTGGCCGCGCGTCGCTGCTGTGGACGCCGACGGACAAGACCTCGTTGCGCGTGACGGCGCTGGCGCAGAACCTCAACAGCGACGGGAGCCCATCCGAGGCTCTCGACCCGGACACGCTGGTGCCGGTTTATGGCGACCTGCAGCAACGCGGACCCGCCTCGGCCGGTAATTTCGACGGACGTTACCGGCTCTACAACGCGACCTTCAATGCCGACTTCGGCTGGGCCACCCTGATGTCGTCGACCAGCTACAGCACGCTCGACAGCGTGCTTCTGGTCGATGTCACCCCGCTCCTGTTTCTCGGCCCCCAGGCCAATGGCCAGCCTTACAGCACGCTCGAGCAGGAGCCAACGCGTCAGACCAAGGCGACTGAGGAAATTCGCCTGCAATCGCCGAATTCCCAACGGCTGGAGTGGCTGGGTGGTGTCTTCTTCACCCACGAGACCGGCAATGCCCCGCAGCATATTTACGCGGCCGATTACTACAGCGGGACACCGGTGCCTTCCCCCCTCGGCCCCATTGGCGACGATGGGCAGCCGAGCACCTACGACGCTTATGCTCTCTACGGCAGTATCACGTGGCACTTCACCGATCGCTTCGACATCGAGGCTGGTCTGCGTTACAGCCACGATCGGCAGCATTACACGGAAATCGGAAGCGGGTTGCTGTTCGGTACGACGGAGCCGACCGTTCTTCTCGACAAGGGTTCGTCCGACAGCAGCACCACGTTTTCGTTGACGCCGACGTTCCATATCAGCGACAACACGATGCTGTACGCACGGGCGGCATCCGGCTTCCTCCCCGGCGGTCCCAACGTCGTCACGGTGGCCATTCCGGGTGTTCCGAAGACCTTCAGCCCGACCAAGCTGACCGATTACGAGTTGGGGCTGAAGTCGACGTCGCTGGACAATCGACTGACGGTGGATCTGTCCGCGTATTACATCAACTGGACCAAGATCCCGCTGGTCACGTTCGTCAAACCGTTCACGTTTCTGGGCAATGGCGGCCAAGCCAAGAGCAAGGGACTGGAAGCCTCTATTCAATGGGTTCCGGCGCGCGGACTGAAGCTGTCGGCGAATGCTGCTTACAACGACGCCACGCTGACCAAGGACGCCCCCTATCCGTCCAACGGCAAGCGCGGCGATCCATTGCCCTATGCGCCGAAGCTCACCCTCAGTCTCAATGGGGATTACGACTTCGTCCTTGGCGGCGGCTGGCATGGCTACGTCGGCGCCAGCTATCAGTACATCGATGAGCGCAGCACCGATTACGCGTTCAGTTACCCGGTCGCCGGGGTGCTGCCTCCGCTGCCATCGAGCCCGACCATTCCGGGCTACAACATCATCAACCTGCGTGCGGGTGTGAACCGCGACCAGTGGGATATCGATTTCTACGTCAAGAACCTGACCAACAAGCGTGGCATCGTGCAGGCGGGCACCTACGCCGACTATGTGCCTGTCGCGGGGTCGGTCAATCCGGTCACCGGGCAGATGGAAGACGGCGCCACGATCATCACGCCGCGCATGTTCGGCATATCGGTCAGCAGAAATTTCTGAAGCGCGTGTTCCGTCATACCGGGCGCAGCGACGTTGCAGCGTCGGCTGACGCGGTGCGTCCCGCGCCGGGATTATCGAATACACCAACAAGAGCCCCCCATGGAACTTGTGCTGCAGACCGAAATCTGGCCTCACAAAAAGCCGTTTCGCATCACGAACTACGTATTCACCGAAGCGCCGGTACTGGTGGCAACGCTTCGCGAAGGGGGCCGCATCGGACGCGGCGAATCCAACGGCGTTTATTACCACGATGAAACGCCGGAGCGGATGATCGAGCAGATCGAATCCGTGCGGGACAGGATCGAAGCTGGCGTGGATCGGGAAACCCTTCGGGAATTGCTGCCGCCCGGTGGTGCGCGGAATGCGCTGGATAGTGCGCTCTGGGATCTCGAAGCCAAGCGTGCCGGAACGCCCGTGTGGAAGTTGGCGCATGTGGGCCAACCGGTTCCCTTGCGCACCACGTTTACCGTCAGCGCGGAGTCCCCGGACAAGATGGCCGCGGTGGCACGTGCGTACACCCATGCGCACGCCATCAAACTCAAGCTGACGCAAGACGATGCCGCCGCATGCGTGGGCGCAGTGCGTGCGGCGCGCCCGGACGTCTGGATCGGCGTGGACGCCAACCAGGGCTTCACCCGACATTCGCTTGAGGATTTGTTGCCGTCGCTGGTCGAAGCGCGGGTCGCGCTGATCGAACAGCCACTGCCACGCGGCGAGGACGGCGGCCTTGCGGGCCTGCAATCGCCGATTCCTCTCGCGGCGGACGAGAGCGTCCAGAGTCTGCGGGACATCGAGCCGCTCGCTGCGCACTACGACCTGATCAACATCAAGCTGGACAAGTGCGGGGGACTCACCGAAGGGTTGCTGATGGCGCAGGAGGCACGTCGACACGGTATGCGGGTCATGGTCGGTTGCATGAATGGCACCTCGCTGGCCATGGCCCCGGCGTTTGTGCTTGCCCAATTGTGCGACTTCGTGGACCTGGACGCGCCTACGTTCCTGGCGCGCGAGCGAGAACCCTCCGCTGACTACGCCGATGGAAAAATCTGGTGTTCCGAAGCGGTGTGGGGCGCTGCCACGTAGCCTCATTTCGCGAATCAAACGTTGCGGGGAGATGTGACATGTTCACTCGATTGATGACGACAATCGCAGCATTGCTGCTGGCCGCAGGTGCTGCCACTGCCGCGCCTGCTGCGGGCCAGACGGTCAAAAACAAGCAGGTTCCGGTCACCGCTGCGCCGGCTGCGGCCGCGATTCCGGCGGCGGCGGGCACGGCGGCGCCTGCGTCGACGACGAATCAGCCATCGACCAGCGCGCCAG
>JBOHYO010000463.1:0-4683 GCA_050737935.1 Rhodanobacteraceae bacterium | reverse complement strand
CCGTTGGGGCCAAGCAGACCGATGCGGTCGCCAGCTTCGACGTTGAAGCGCACGTCGCCGAGCACCTTGAGCCCCTCTCCACCCTCTCCGATCCGAGACTGCCCGGTCCCCGGTCCCGGGTCCCGGGTCCCTCTCATCACAGCGTACCCAGCATCGACGTGCTCCAATTTCAACATCGACTGCGGCAGGCGCCCGGGCTCGGGAAACCGGAATTCGAAGGCGCGTTCGACGCGCACGGCTTCGGTGCCCGCCAGCTTTTCCAGCCGCTTGATACGCGACTGCGCCTGGCGCGCCTTGGTGGCCTTCGCGCGAAAGCGATCGATGAAGGATTGCAGGTGCGCGCGCTCGGCCTGCTCCTTCGCATGCACCGCCTGCTGCTGCTGCAGACGTTCGGCGCGCTGCCGTTCGAAGTCGCTGTAGTTGCCGGCGTACAGATGCGTGCCGCCCTGCTCCAGGTGCAGCACGTGATCGACTGTGCCGTCGAGGAATTCGCGGTCATGGGAGATCACCATCAGCATGCTCGGGTAGCGGCGCAGCCACTGTTCGAGCCACAGGACCGCGTCGAGATCGAGATGGTTGGTCGGCTCGTCGAGCAACAACAGGTCCGAAGGCGCCATCAGCGCGCGTGCAAGATTCAGCCGCCCGCGCCAGCCACCGCTGAACGCAGCGACGGCCTTTTCGTGTTCGTCCGGCCTGAAGCCCAGCCCGTGCAGCAGGCGGCCGGCGCGCGCGCGACCGTCGTAGCCGCCCATTGCGTCGATACGATGGTGGGCCGCCACCGCAGCGGCGTGATCGCCCGCCGCCTGTGCGCGCGCCTCATCGGCCAGCGCCGCGGCGAGTTCGGTGTCGCCGCCCAGCACGTACTCGATGGCTGGCTCGGGCAGCGCGGGCGTCTCTTGCGCGACCGACGCGACCCGCAAGCCCGCGGGTACGTCGAGCGCACCCGCATCCGCCTCGACTTCGCCGAGGATCGCCGCAAACAGGCTGGACTTGCCGGTGCCGTTGCGCCCGGCCACGCCGATCTTCCACCCGTCCTGCAGGACCGCGTCGACGCCTTCGAGCAACAGGCGTCCACCCCGGCGCAGGGCGAAGGCACGAAACGCGATCACGCGTAGCGCACGCCCGTGATTTCGTAGTTGCGCTCGCCCGCGGGGGCATCGAAGGCGAAGCTGTCGCCCTCGTATTTGCCAATCATCGCGCGCGCGATCGGCGAGGACACCGCGATCAGGCCGTGCTTGATGTCGGCTTCGATGTCGCCGACGATCTGGTAGGTGACTGCCTCGCCATTGTCGGCGTCTTCCAGGTCCACCACCGCACCGAACACCACTTTCTCGCCCGGATTCAGGGTCGCCGGGTCGATGATCTGCGCGGTCGAAAGCGCCGCCTCGATGGCATGGATGCGCCCTTCGACGAAGCTCTGCTGCTCACGCGCGGCGTTGTATTCGGCATTCTCGCTCAAGTCGCCATGCGCGCGCGCCTCTGCGATCGCGGCAATGATCCTCGGACGATCTTCCGATTTCAGTCGATCCAGTTCCGCGCGCAGGCGTGCGGATCCGGCTTTGGTCATGGGGGCTCGCTGCATATGCGGGGCTCCTTGGTTGCGTGCCTGCGCGTCCGGCCGGACGCCAAGGCATGGGTGAATGAATGAACGAGTGGCGATGGTTCAGGCCGCCGCGACGTCCCGGCCGGATCCTTGCGCATCGCGCTCGTCCAACTCGGCATGCAGTTCCTGCAGGCTGATGACGCCGCCGCTCTCGCGGAAGTCCAGCGAATGCAGGAGCGCCGCCGCGCCCGCGACGGTGGTCGAATAGGTGACGTGCTGCTGGAGCGCGGAACGCCGGATCGAAAAGGAGTCGGCGATCGCCTGCCGCCCTTCGGTGGTGTTGACGATATAGGAAATCTCGCCGTTCTTGATGGCGTCGACGATGTGCGGTCGGCCTTCCAGCACCTTGTTGATGCGTTCGCACTCGATGTCGTGTTCGCACAGGTAGTTGGCGGTGCCACCGGTCGCGATCAAGGAAAAACCGCGCTTGATGAGGTCGCGCGCCACTTCCAGCAGGCGCGGCTTGTCCGCATCGCGCACCGACAGGAATACCTTGCCACCCGGCGCCGGCGCTGCGACGTGCGCGGCCTCGTGCCCCCTCGCGAAAGCCTCGCCGAAGCTCCGTCCAACGCCCATCACCTCTCCCGTGGAACGCATCTCGGGCCCGAGGATCGGATCGACGTTCTGGAATTTCAGGAAGGGGAAGATCGCTTCCTTGACCGACCAGTAGTGCGGCACCCGCTCTTGCGTGGCGCCCTGCCCAGCCAAGGTCGCACCCGCCATGCAGCGCGCCGCGATCTTGGCCAGTTGCCGCCCCGTGGCCTTGGACACGAAGGGGACCGTGCGCGAGGCGCGGGGGTTGACCTCGAGGATGTAGACGTCCTCGCCCTGGATCGCGAACTGGGTATTCATCAGGCCGACGACTCCGAGTGCGCGCGCCAGCAACGCCACCTGCCGCCGCAACTCGTCCTGGATCGCCGGGCTCAGCGAATACGGGGGAAGCGAGCACGAGGAGTCACCCGAATGCACGCCGGCCTCCTCGATGTGCTGCATGATCCCGCCAATCAGCACCGCGCCGTCGGCGTCGGCGATCGCGTCCACGTCCACCTCGACCGCGTTGTCGAGAAAGCGGTCGAGCAGCACCGGCGAGGATTCCGACACACGGACGGCGTCGCGGATGTAGCGCGCGAGGTCCTCGTCCGCGTGCACGACTTCCATCGCACGGCCGCCCAGCACGTAGCTCGGCCGCACGATCAGCGGATAACCCAGTTCGCGCGCCAGCACCATCGCCTCCTCGGCAGTGTGCGCAATGCGGTTGGGTGGCTGCTTCAAACCGAGCTTGTCGATCAGCTTCAGGAAGCGCTCGCGATCCTCGGCGAGATCGATCGAATCCGATGAGGTGCCGATTATCGGCACGCCCGCCGCCTCCAGCGCTCGCGCGAGTTTCAACGGGGTCTGGCCGCCATACTGCACGATCACGCCGGCGGGTTTCTCCTTGTCGACGATTTCCAGCACGTCTTCCAGCGTTACCGGCTCGAAATACAGTCGGTCGGAAGTGTCGTAATCGGTGGAAACGGTTTCCGGATTGCAGTTGACCATGATGGTCTCGAACCCGTCCTCGCGCAGCGCCAGCGCCGCATGCACGCAGCAGTAGTCGAACTCGATGCCCTGCCCGATCCGGTTGGGTCCGCCGCCCAGCACCATGATTTTCTTGCGGTCCGACGGATCGGCCTCGCACTCTTCCTCGTAGGTCGAATACAGGTACGCCGTGGTGGTGGCGAACTCGGCCGCGCACGAATCGACCCGCTTGTACACCGGGCGAACACCGAGCGTATGGCGCACGTGGCGGACCGAGCTTTCATCGGACTGCAACAGCTTGGCGAGCCGCGAGTCGGAGAATCCCAGTCGCTTCAGTTCGCGCATCCGTGTCGCGTCGAGCGCGCGCATTCCGCCGGTGCGCACGTCCGCTTCGGTCGCCACGATGTCCTCGATCGCGGCGAGGAACCATGGGTCGATCTTCGACAACCCGTGGACGCCTTCGAGCGACAGCCCCGCGCGGAAGGCGTCGCCCAGGTGGAAGATCCGCTCGGGCCCCGGCTGCCGCAACTCGCGCTTCAGCGACTCCATCCCTTCCGGGGTGTGCCAGTCGATGCCGCCGGGATTCAGCCCGTCGTGGCCGGTTTCGAGCCCGCGCAAGGCCTTCTGCAGCGACTCGGCGAACGTACGGCCGATTGCCATCACCTCGCCCACCGATTTCATCTGGGTCGTCAGGTGCGGGTCGGCGGCCTGGAACTTCTCGAACGCGAAGCGCGGAATCTTGGTGACAATGTAGTCGAGTGCAGGCTCGAACGAAGCCGGGGTCTTGCCGCCGGTGATTTCGTTCTTGAGCTCATCGAGCGTGTAGCCGACCGCAAGTTTGGCGGCGACCTTGGCGATCGGAAAGCCGGTGGCCTTGGATGCGAGCGCGGAGGACCGCGATACTCGCGGGTTCATTTCAATCACGACCACGCGGCCATCGGCGGGGTTGATGCCGAACTGCACGTTGCTGCCGCCGGTGTCGACGCCGATCTTGCGGAGCACCGCGATCGAATAATCACGCAGGCGCTGGTATTCCTTGTCGGTGAGCGTCAACGCGGGCGCAACCGTGATCGAATCGCCGGTGTGCACGCCCATCGGATCGAAATTCTCGATCGCGCACACGATGATGCAGTTGTCCGCGCGGTCGCGGACCACTTCCATCTCGAATTCCTTCCAGCCAAGTACCGATTCGTCGATCAGCACCTCGTGCACCGGCGAGAGTTCCAGTCCGCGCGCAACGATGCGTTCGAATTCCTCGACGTTGTAGGCGATGCCCCCCCCGGTACCGCCCAGCGTGAACGATGGGCGAATGATGCACGGGAATCCGAGCGCGGCCTGTCCTTGGCGGGCTTCCTCCAGCGTGCGCGCGATTGCGGATTTCGGCGAGGTCAGCCCGATCTCGTCCATCGCGTTGCGGAACAGCTCGCGATCCTCGGCCATCCGGATCGCGTCGCGCGACGCGCCGATCAGCTCGACGCCGTGTTTTTCCAGCACGCCATGATCTGCCAGTTCCAGCGCACAGTTGAGCGCGGTCTGGCCGCCCATTGTCGGCAGCAGGGCAT
>JBOHYO010000462.1:0-1827 GCA_050737935.1 Rhodanobacteraceae bacterium | reverse complement strand
ACGCCGGATTGCGTGACGGTGTGCCCGACCGGCGCCAGCTACAAGCGCGCCGAGGATGGCATCGTGCTGGTCGACGAGGACAAGTGCATTGGCTGCCAGTTGTGCGCGTGGGCGTGTCCGTACGGGGCGCGCGAGATCGCATTGCCACCGGCCAAAGTCCGTGCATCCGACGCCGGTCGCAGCGACAGCAAGCGCGGCACGATGCAGAAGTGCACGTTGTGCGTGGACCGCATCTACAACGAGACCCTGGACGAGCGCGACCGGCAGCCGGCCTGCGTAATGGCCTGTCCGACCCGGGCGCGGATGTTCGGTGACCTCGGCGATCCGGATTCCGACGTGTCCCGGGTGGTCGCCGAACGTGGCGGCTACGCGCTGATGCCGGAGTTCGGCTACCAGCCGGTGAACCGCTACCTGCCGCCGCGCCCGCGCCGCGACGGTGCCACCGCCACGTCTCCGGCCGGCGCCGCGGAGGAAGCCCTCGACGCCGGGCAACTGCCGCCGCTGCTGCGCTGGCTGGACAAGGCGCTGTCACGATGAGGCCTTCGCTCTCGGTGATTTTCTTCACGGTGCTGAGTGGCGCGGGCTACGGTCTCTGGTTGCTGCTGGGCGCCGCGCTGGCCACGGGGGTCTACCCGTTCGCGGAAACCGGCGTGCTGGTGCCGTTGGCGTTCGGGTTCGTGCTGGTAACCGTGGGACTCCTGGCCTCGACCGCGCACCTCGGCCGCCCCGAGCGCGCGTGGCGCGCTCTCAGCCAATGGAGTAGTTCCTGGTTGTCGCGCGAAGGCGTTGCCTCGCTGGTGACCTACCTGCCGATGCTTGCGGTCGCGTGGCTTGCATACGCCGGCACGACGGGCTGGCCGATCAGGGTCGCGGGGGGATGGCTCGCGGTGTGTGCCTTCCTGACCGTGGTGTGCACCGCCAACATCTATCGGTCACTGAAAACGATCAGCGCCTGGCGCGCGCCGCAGGTGCTGCCCTTGTACCTGATGCTCGCGACGCTTTCCGGCGGCCTGTGGCTGTGGGCGTGGCTCGCTCTCGCCTCCGGAAATTCGATCGGCCTGCCATTCCCGCTCGCGCTGCTGGCCCTGGCTGTGATCGCCGCGGTGATCAAGACGGACTACTGGCGAACCGTCGATCGCGCCCCCGTACTGGGCGCAGGTCATGCAATCGGACTGGAGCACCTGGGCCGGGTGCGCTCGTTCGAAGGGCCTACCACCGAGCAGAGTTACCTCACCCGGGAAATGGCGTTCGTGCTCGCCCGCAAGCATGCGGCGCGACTGCGGAAGGGCGCGGTGATCCTGTTCGCGATGCTGCCCGTGGTCGGCATCGCCGTTGCGCTGCCGTATCGCGCCGGGTGGATCGCGCCCGTCCTGGCGATCCTGTGTCTGGCAGGATTGTTCATCGAGCGCTGGCTGTTCTTCGCCGAAGCCCGCCACGCGGTGGTGGCATATTTTCCACCGCGGCAGGGTTGAGCCGATCCGTGGTGCGCGCCCTCACGAAAATTTAACAGGCGTTCAGCGCCTGCACGGCAGCCTTTCGGGTTGGCATCCGGCAACACCAAGGAGTTGCACATGAATCGAAGCCGCATCCTGGTCGCGGTGGCGAGCGTCCTCGTCGGGCTGTCCCCGCTCGCGCTGGCCCAGGCGCCCCCGGGCGCCGACTCCAACTGGAGCGGCAGCGGCGAGTTCGGTCTCGCCAATGCCACCGGCAATACCAAGTCGTTGAACGCCGACGCCAAGTTCAAGCTCGGCTATGAGATCGATAACTGGAAGGACGCCTTGTTCCTAGATGTCAACCGCGCCAAGAGCAACGTGAAGTCACCGTTGG
>JBOHYO010000461.1:0-3847 GCA_050737935.1 Rhodanobacteraceae bacterium | reverse complement strand
GCTCCCGTCGCGGCGCCTGCGCTGCAGTCTTTCGACCTGTTCCCGACGCGGATCTGGCAGGCGCAGCCGCCCGCGCTGCGCGGCCTCCTCGGCGATTGGGTGGCAGCGGTGACGCGAATGCGCGCGATCAGTCCGGAACCCGCGGGCCGCACCAACCGCAACGGCTGGAACAGTCGCGACATGGCGGTACTGGAGCAGCCGGTATTCGCGCCGCTCCGCGACGCCGTGCGTGCCGGCTGCGCCAGCGCGCTGCGCGAAATGGGCATTTCCTCCACGCGCTTCGCCCTGCAGTCATGGGTCAACCTGCACGACCGCGGGGGCTTCAACTTCCTGCACGTGCACGAAGGCTGCCTGCTTTCCGGATCGTTCTACCTGCAGGTGCCGCCGGGTTCCGGACCGTTCGTGTTCCGCGATCCGCGGCCCGGGGTGGTGCACGGCTACGTCAAGGGCGCGGTGCCGAATGGCTACAGCGACATCCGCCTGGCGCCGGAAGCCGGACTGCTCGTGCTGTTCCCATCCTGGATGGAGCACTTCGTCGAGCCGCACGCAAGCGACGAACCGCGTATCGCGATCGCCTTCAATGCGGTGACCGCGGGTGCCTGATCGTGACAGCGGGCAACGACGGACGAAGCCTGCCCTCAACGTGCTAGCGGCCGGGCACCGCGTCGAACGCGACCGTCAGCCGGGTCCCATCACTCTCGAACGGCACGGTTCCATGCCAGCAATACGAGGGGAATAGAACCAGCATCCCAGGCTCCGGACGTACCCGGTGTTCGGCCGGCAGTGCCGGCGCCGTGAGGATGCCCGGCTCGCCGAAGGCCAGCACGCCCCCGCGGCTTCGGGGATCGGACATGCCGCCCGGCAATTCGATGTAGCACGCCGAGGAGATCCAGCCGCGCGGGTGGACGTGGTTGTGGTGAAAGCCGCTGGTGCGCAGCCGGACCGACCAGCTGCCGTTGAAGCGATAGGTGCCGTGGTTTCGGCGCTGCAACGGATCGCGGCCTTCGCCGATGCGACCGATGTAATCGCGGATCGGCGCATCGAAGGCCTTGAACAGCGCCTGCACCACCGGATCCGTGCTGCGCGCCAGGTCCTCGGTCGTCTCGGTGCCGCGGCGCAGGGACTGGAACAAGAGCGGATGACGAAGGGGGGCGTGCAGCTTGCCCAGACTCTCCTTGAGATCGGCAAGAAAATCGCCGAGGGTTCGCCAGGCCGGCGGCGTATCGAGCCGATACGGGACCACCCACCTCCGGTAATCGCACAGGCGGGCGTAGCGTTCGTCGCCGAGCATCCGCCAGGCCGTCGTCTGCAATGCGATCAGGTACTGGTCGTCGGGTTCCTCGCCCAGCAACGCTTCGCAAAGCGCAAGCGCAGCCCGCGCCTCGCCCACGCCCAGCCCGGCCGCTACCTTGAGCTTTCGTGCCGCCGTGTCGGCTGGCAGCACGTGCAAGGCACGGTCGGCAAGATCCGTTGCAATCCGCGGATCGAATTCAAGCGCCGCCAGTCCCGCGCGCACCAGCAGTGCGGGTGGCGCGCGGGAACGTTCGACCCGCGCAGCGAGGCACGCGTGCGCCGCGCGCGGATCGCCCACGCCCTGCAACACGGCAGCCTTGGCCGCCCACAATGCGTCGTCGTTGCCGAACCGGGCGAGAGCCTGGTCCAGCATCGCGGTTGCCTGCGTCGTGTCGCCGCTACGCATCCAAACCACCCGTGCGAGATCATCGTGTGCGTCGACCCGTTGTGGTTCCAGTTGCAGGCAGTCACGCAGGGCCGCTTCGGCGCGATCGAATTCGCCCATCGCGACCAGGCTGCGGGCGTGGGCATGGTGCAACGCTGCGCTCCGGGATCCGCGGTCGATCGCGCGCCGCGCGATCTGCTCGGCTTCGGCATGCCGGTTCGACGCCTGCAGCGCGATGGCCAGGGCGTACACTGCGGCGTGGTCGGCTGGCGAACGAGTCACGGCGTCGCGGTAGAAGTCGACCGCTTCCGCGCTGCGCCCCAGCGCAACCAGCGAGGCAACGTGCTGCGCCGCCAGCTCCGGCACGATGTGGCCGTTCGCGCAGAACGGCGCCGCGACCGCCAGCGCTTGCGCAAACCGCTGCCGATCGTTGTAGTGGCGGGCGAGGACCAACGCCGCGCGCGGATCGGCCGGTGTCCCGGTCGCGGCCTGCAGCAGGAACGGCTCGGCCTCCGAATGCCGGCCGCTGTTGAGCAGCAGTTCGCCCAGCATCGTCAGCGTGGGCGGCCACACCTGACTGGACGAAGCCGCCGCGCGCAGAACCTGCTCGGCGCCTGCCGTGTCGCCAAGCGCGAGTTTGGCGCCCGCGAGCAGCCGCCGCGCCTCGGCGTAATCGGGATTGTCGTTCGCAATGATTTCGAGCCGGTCATGCGCGGTGCGGAAATCGCCGGCTTGCAGCAAGCCGTTGATGCGCCGCATTGCATCGAGAAGGGTGGCCGAAATCATTTCCGTCGAATGTAGCTTCCGGTCGACAGCAACAGGCGGATGGCGCGAGTCGTGCGCATGCGGTCCATCATCGCCGCATTCATGGCGGATGCAACAGCGCCGCGAAAGTCTATCGCCCCAGATGCCGGTCGAAGAAACGTACCATCACGGCGTAGGCTTCCTTCGATTCGGGCATTTGGGGATCGGAAAAAAACGAGTGCCACATGCCATCCCACACATGCAGTTCCGCATCGACGCCGGCGCCAGTCAGCAGACGCTGGCTCTGGACTTCCGAACTCATGGTGAAATCGCGGGTGCCGGTGATCAGTAGCGTGGGCGGAAACTTCGCCAGCAGCGCCGGCGAATTGGCCGGAAACACCAGAGGATCACTCGCCTGCGCACCCTTGAAATACGGCAGGTCGACCAGCTTCAACGGCGCGTTCGATGGCGGACTGCCGTCGAGCACCGGCGCGACGTAAGCCGAGTCGCCGCCCAATCGCGCCACCGAACCACAAAAGGTGCCGATCGCGCCAGGCACCGGCAGCTTCTCGTGGATGAACCAGGCAACGGCTTCGCCCGTCAGCACGCCGCCCGCCGAGCATCCGTAGATACCGATGTTCTTCGCCGGATACTGCTTGAGCAATTCGCGGTATACCTTGGTGACATCCTCGCTCGCCGCGGGAAACACGTGCTCCGGGCCTTGCCGGTAGTCCACGGTGACCACTTCGATCCCGCCCATGCTCGAGACCGGGATCGACTCGACCAGCCCGCCGGAACCTGCGCCCCACAGGAACGCGCCTCCGTGCAGGTTGATCAGCACGCGGTGCCGCTGATCCGGGGCGATGCCTTGCTTGGGCGTGACCACCTGGGTCGGAACGCCCCCCATAACGCGTTTCTCGACCTCTACCGGATACAGCCGCTCCATCAGATGGGCCCGCGCAGTGTTGATCTTGTCGTAATACGCATGGCTGGCGGCGATGGGACCGTTCGCGGGTGGCGCGTGCCTGCCTTCCTCCAGCATGCGCTGAAACATCTTGCGCGCCTCGGCCGAGGCGTAACTGGAAAACGGGACGGTGAACGAGGGAACAGTCACGTTACCTTGCGCATCCACGGTTGGTGGCGGGGCTGCAAAGGCCTGCGATTCCAGCGCCAGTGCAATGCCAAGCGCGATGATCCGCCACAACGTTTTGCGGAGCGACGAATTCATGACATGTCTCCTTTTCACGGCGACTCGCGTCGCAGCCGCGGCTTGCCATCGGCGCCGCGATCGACGGTGATGTCGTAGTGCTTGCCGCGGAAGGTCACGTTTTTCAACGTCATCGATTTCCAACGGGCCGGCAGCACGGGCTGATAAGCCTGCACCAGGCCGGATGGTCCGACGCGCAACCCGGTGAGGCCGTACAC
>JBOHYO010000460.1:0-15818 GCA_050737935.1 Rhodanobacteraceae bacterium | reverse complement strand
GCCCCGATTTCCGCGCGCACACGATCGGCGGTACCGACCGGCACGGTGGACTTGTCGACGATTACCGCGTAGCGATCAAGACGTTGGCCGATGCTCCGCGCCACCGCACGGACATACTGGAGGTCGGCGCTGCCGTCCTCGTCCGGAGGCGTACCGACCGCGATGAAGATGGCATCGCCGTGCGCGACCGCCGTCGCGGCATCGGTGGTGAACTTCAGCCGGCCGGCTGCGTGGTTGCGCGCGACCATGGGTTCCAGGCCCGGTTCGAAAATCGGAATCTCGCCGCGCTCGAGCCGCGCGATCTTGCCCGCATCCACGTCCATGCACAGAACGTGGTTGCCCATCTCGGCGAGGCAGGTGCCGGTGACCAGGCCGACGTAGCCGGTGCCGAAGATGGTGACTTTCATTCAGGTTTCCGGGTCATGGGAAAGAGCGCAATTCTAGCAGCCACGTGGATGTCATCCATGGAGCCGGAACCGGGGTCAGAGTGCACTTTCCGTTCGCCACATCAGGGCACTTGCGATGTGGTTCATGGGAAAGTGCACTCTGACCCCGGTTTACAACCTCCCCCCTGAGGGGAGGGCTGTTACCGGTTTCGCTTCTGCAAGCGATCCAGCGCGGCGCGCAAATCGTCGGGCAACGGTGCGGAAAAACTGTAGGCGCGTTCGCCCAGTTCGAATTCAAAGCGCGCCGCGTGCAGGAACATGCGATTCAGGCCCAGAGCACGGAATCGCTTGTTGGCGTCACGGTCTCCGTATTTCGGATCGCCGGCAAGCGGATGGCCCGCGTGTGCGGCATGAACGCGGATCTGGTGGGTCCGGCCGGTTGCAAGCGTCGCCTCGACCAGGCTGCATTCCGGATAGCGTTCCACCTGCCGAAAGAACGTCAGCGCCGGCTTGCCGGCATCGTCCACCCGCACCATCCGCTCGCCGCCCGCCAGCACGGATTTTCGCAACGGCGCATTGACGTCGAACTTTGCACGCTGGAGTGTGCCGGTCATCAGGCACAGGTATTGCTTCTTCGTCTCACCGTCGCGGATCAGCGCCTGCAGCCCGATGAGCCCGCGGCGGCTGCGCGCGAACACCAGCACGCCGGAGGTGTCGCGGTCGAGCCGGTGCGCGAGCTCGAGGTGCTCATCCGGCCGCGCCGCGCGCAGCAGTTCGATCGCACCGAACGCGATCCCGCTGCCGCCGTGGCTGGCGATGCCGGCGGGCTTGTCGATCGCGAGGAAGTCACGATCCTCGAAGATCACCGCGCGCTGCACCGATTCCAGCATCATGGCCGGCGGCTCCTTCGCCTCGCCGGCCGCGGCGGTGCGCACCGGCGGAATCCGCAGGCGGTCACCGGCGGCGAGCCGGGTATCCGGCTTGGCGCGCCGGCCGTTCACCCGTACCTGCCCGGTCCGGAGCAGGCGGTAGACATGACTCTTCGGAACCCCCTTCAGCAGCGCCGTCAGGGCGTTGTCCAGGCGCTGCCCGTCGCGCTCCGGCCCCACCTCGATGGTGCGCACCGCCGTGAAGTCCGTGGCCGAAGTTCCTGCCGCCATTGGAAAAATCCCTTCGCGATGATAGGATTGCCGCGCGCCACGCAGGCTCTCGCCCCACACGGGCGAACCTGCTCCTGTTCGCTGCGCAGACAAGGAGTCCGCCTGCCGTTCCCCGACCGGGGTGCAGCCGGAACCTCGCCATCGTAACGTTCGGGATCGAAGTTTGCCCGCCGTCGGCAGGACGGACGGGGGACGGCGGGACGCATACAACACGATCATCACCTGCCGGGGCCGCACATCGGACCCGGCGACTGCCGCCGGGCGCGGCACGTCATCCAGCCGGCCGCCCTGCAAGGCGCCGCGGGAGACGCGTAGTCGCGCCGGCGACCTGAGGAATCCAAAATGAAACGCATGTTGATCAACGCGACTCAGCGTGAGGAGTTGCGTGTGGCTATCGTCGATGGCCAATCCCTCTACGATCTCGACCTCGAGATCCCGTCCCGCGAACAGAAGAAGTCCAATATCTACAAGGCCCGGATCACCCGGGTCGAGCCCTCGCTCGAAGCCTGCTTCGTCGAATACGGCGCCGAACGCCACGGTTTCCTGCCACTGAAGGAAATTTCCCGCGAATATTTCACGCCCGGTGTCGACCACAACAAGGCCGGCATCCGCGAGCTGCTGAAGGAAGGCCAGCAACTGGTCGTCCAGGTCGAAAAGGAAGAACGCGGCAACAAGGGCGCCGCACTCACCACCTATATATCGCTGGCCGGGCGCTACATGGTGCTGATGCCGAACAGCCCGAACGCCGGAGGCGTGTCGCGCCGGATCGAGGGCGAAGACCGCCAGGCGCTGAAGGAAGCCCTGCAGCACGTGACCGTGCCCGAGGAGATGGGCCTGATCGTGCGTACCGCGGGCGTCGGCCGCGACGCAGAGGAATTGCAGTGGGATCTCGATTACCTGCTGCAGCTTTGGAAGGCAGTCAGCGAGGCCGCCACGGCGCGCGCGGCGCCATTCCTGATCTACCAGGAATCCAAGCTGTTCATCCGTGCCCTGCGCGACTACCTGCGCCCCGACATCGGCGAGATCCTGATCGACGAACCGGCGCTCTACGAGGACGCCAAACAGTTCATGCAGCAGGTAATGCCGAACAGCCTGCGCAAATTGAAGCTGTACGACGACACCACTCCCCTGTTCACCCGCTTCCAGATCGAGACCCAGATCGAGAGCGCCTACGACCGCTACGTACGACTGCCGTCCGGCGGCTCGATCGTGATCGACCAGACCGAAGCGCTGACCGCGATCGACATCAATTCCTCGCGCGCCACCAAGGGCAGCGATATCGAGGACACCGCGTTCCACACCAACTGCGAAGCCGCAATCGAAGTCGGGCGTCAGCTACGCATCCGCGACCTAGGTGGCCTCGTGGTGGTCGACTTCATCGACATGGAAAGCTCGCGCCACCAGCGCGAAGTCGAGGACAAGCTGCGTGATGCGTTGAAGCTCGATCGCGCGCGCATACAGCTTGGGCGCATTTCGCGCTTCGGGCTGATGGAACTTTCGCGCCAGCGGCTGCGCCCGAGCCTCGAGGAATCCACCCAGATCGTTTGCCCGCGCTGCGACGGCCACGGCCGCATCCGCGGCATCGAGTCGCTGTCGCTGTCGGCGCTGCGGCTGATCGAAGAAAACGCGATGAAGGAAAACACCGGACAGGTGCTGGTGCAGGCGCCGACCCGGGTCGCGAACTTCCTGCTGAATGAAAAGCGCGCCGGCGTGGTCGAGATCGAGCTGCGCCACAAAGTGCACGTGGTGGTCGTCGCAGACACCAACCTCGAGACGCCGCACCTGGAAATCACGCGCATCCGCGAAAGCGAAATGGGCGAGCATGCCAAGCCGAGCTACGAACGGATGACCGAGGTGGTCGCCGTGCCGCAGCCGCGGATGGGCGTGGTCGTCCACGGCGAAGAGCCCGCGGTCAGCGGCATCCAGCGCGCGACGCCAATGCCGCAACGCGAGGAGCCGGTTTCCGCGGCGGAACCCCCCCCTGCAGTGGCCGCGCCGGCCGCCGCCTCAGGCGGCTTGCTGGGCCGGCTGTTCGGGTGGTTCCGCAGCATGCCCGAGCCCGAACCCGCCGCGCTGGATTCGCCGCGCCCGGCCCGCTCGTCGCAGGGCGCCAGCGCCGGCAGCCGCCGCGAACGCACGTCGGAACGTCGCCAGGAATCGACATCTCAACACGGTGGCGGACGTCGCGGCGGCCGCGAGGGCGGCGCGCAGCGCGGCCGTTCATCGCAGCAGCGGTCCTCACAGGCGAAGTCAGCCAGGTCGCGGGACGAAGATGCGCCGCGGCAGACGCAACAGAAGCCCGCCACGCAAGCGTCCTCGCATGGCAACGAGCAGCCGTCGCGCGGAAGTGCGCGGAAGTCCACGCGCAAGGACGCGGCGCCACCGGAGTCAAAGGAGATCACGGACATCGAAACCGCAGCGGCACCGATCGCCAATGCAGCGGCCGCCGATGCAAGCCCCTCCTCCGTTTCGACCGAAGTCGCCGCGAGCGCCGGCGCAGACGCACACACTGGAGCCAAGCGCCGTCGCGGCCGCCGCGGCGGACGTCGGCGCAAGCATGCCAGTACGACCGACGCGGGTGCCGCGCCGCATGCTCCGCATGACATCGATGACGAGGATGCCGATCGCGGCTCCCGCGCATCGAGCGCCGCGGCAAAGCCCGCGCAGACCGAAAGGCGTGATCCTCCGACGCCTGCGCCGGTAGCGACGGACAACGCCGATCGCGCGCCTGCCGCGGCGGCGGCGCCGAAGGTTCACAGGCCCGAGGCGGAAGCGCCACCCGCGCGGGAAGGGAACGGTCATGCCGTGCCCGATTCGAGCCCGGCCGCCGCTCCCCCCGCACCGAAGGCATCGCGGGAATCGCCGGACCAGGCTGCGGTCAACGGTTCCCGGCACGACGCGCCGCCGCCGATGCAGGCCACACCGCCGAAAATCGCACCCGCCACCAATGTACCGCCCATGGGGGTGCAGCCACCTGCCACGCCGACGCCGCAGCCCCGGCCGGAGACGACTGCAGCGGTCGTCGTCCCGGACAAGGTCGCCGTGCCCGCCGTTCCGAAGCCGGAGCCGATCACGCCGTCGCTGTTCGCCGCGCCGCCCGCCACGAATCCGGACCCGAGACCACAGGCGCGGCACCCGGCCATTCCGACGCCGCGGCCGCTGTCCGGGGCGATCCATCCGGTGCTGACACCGCAGGTCCTGCCGAAGGCGCCGCCGCCGCCATCCGCCGCCAAGCCGACCGCGGACACCGTCCCTTCGGCCGCCGACAAGCCACAGGAATAAGCCCGCAGCCGGTCGCACCGCCCGCCTTTCGCGCGCAAGGCGCGCTCCTGCAGTAGCCATTTTGCAGGAGCGGGCCATGCCCGCGACCGAGCGCACACGCGGACTGACATGCGATCGACGTTCAAATTTGCGGTCGCGAAATTCCCGGGCAGCTCGCGTGCGGACACGTACGCGCGGGCGAACATCGTCCGCCGCGGGATGTCCGCATCCGCAAGGCAACGGCGGGCAATGCCCGCCCTGCTTCAACGCGGCCCGCACGGACGAAACGATCAGCGTACCTTGACGCTCGCCTCGGGCTCGCCGAGCAACCCGTGCGCGGATAGCACGTGCGCAAGCGCGATCGTGTGCGCGACGCCGAGTTTCTCGAACAGGCGTTGCTTGTAGGTCGAGACGGTCTTGGCGCTCAGATGCAACCGGTTCGCGACCTCGTTGACCGCCAAGCCGCGCGCCAGCATCAGGGCCACCTCGAGCTCACGCGAGGACAGCGCCTCCAGCGGCGAACCATCGCCATCGACCGCCGCGAGCGCCATTTCCCGCGCAACGGTCACATCCAGATAACGCCGCCCCGACGCGACGGCGCGCACCGCCTCGAGCAATTCCTGGGCGGGACAACCTTTGGTGAGATACCCCAGCGCGCCGGACTGCAGCAGGCGGCGCGGAAACTGCGCGTCCTGGACCACGGTGAGGATCACGATGCGGGTAGGGAGGCCGGCGCGCTGCACGCGCTCGGTCAGTTCAATCCCGCTCATGCCCGGCATGTGCACGTCGATCAGCGCGACATCCGGCCTGGTCGCCCGGACCAGTCGCAAACCGTCTTCGGCATTGCTGGCCTCTCCCACCACCTCGATGCCGGGCTGGCCGGCCAGGATCAGGCAAAACCCGGCGCGTACCAATTCATGGTCGTCCACCAATACCACACGGATCATGGCGCTCTCCCCAGAGTATGCCGATGCCGGTCCGGCCAACCCTAAACCGCGGATGCGGCGAATGCAAGCAGGACGCGCCGGGCCGCGCCCCTACAATGCCGGACATGCAACCATGGACCCGCGAGGCGATCGCCACGCTCGAAGCCGAGGCCGCGCGCTCGGCGGACACCCACCTGATCCGCCTCGACCTGCCGGCGTTCCCCGGCATTCCGCTGTATTTCAAGGACGAGTCGGTGCACCCGACCGGCAGCCTGAAGCACCGGCTCGGGCGCTCGTTGTTTCTGTACGCGATCTGCAACGGCTGGCTCGAACGCGACCGTCCCGTGATCGAGGCGTCCAGCGGCAGCACCGCCATTTCCGAAGCCTATTTCGCGCGCCTGCTGGCGCTGCCCTTCATCGCGGTGATGCCGCGGCACACCTCGAAACAGAAGATCGCGCAGATCGAGTTCTTCGGCGGGATGTGCCACCTGATCGACGGCACCGACGTGTACGGCGCCGCGCAGAAGCTCGCCGACGAGCGCGGCGGTCACTACATGGACCAGTTCACCTACGCCGAGCGCGCGACCGACTGGCGCGGCAACAACAACATCGCCGAATCGATCTTCCGCCAGATGCGGCTCGAGCCGGACCCCGAGCCGCGCTGGATCGTGGTCAGCGCGGGCACCGGCGGAACCTCCGCGACGCTGGGCCGCTACATCCGCTACGGCTGTGCGCAGCGCGAGGAGCGCACCATGCTGGCGGTGGTCGATCCGGAAAACTCGGTGTTCTTCGACTACTACCGGACCGGCGACGCAACGCTCAGGCTCGAGCGCGGGTCGCGCATCGAGGGCATCGGCCGCCCGCGCGTGGAACCGTCCTTCCTGCCCAACGTGATCGACCGGATGATCCGTGTCGCGGACGCTGACACCATGGCCGCGCTGCGGGTGCTGGAGAAACTGCTCGGGCGGCGCTGCGGCGGATCGACCGGCACCAATTTCGTGGGCGCGCTGCAACTCATGGCCGAGATGAAGTCTGCCGGCGAAACCGGGCCGGTGGTCACGCTGATTTGTGACGGTGGCGATCGCTACGCGGGTTCGTATTACGACGACGCCTGGCTGGCCTCGCAAAATATCGATATCGGGCCTCGCGGGCAAAGCTCGCGCGCGTGGCGCATACCGGCGAGGCGTAGCGCGGTTTTCCAGCCTGCGCTTGGGCACGATCGCTGCTCGCAATCGCGGCGTGGTCACTGCAGCGCTACCGCCGGAAGGCTCGCGAATCGTGGACGCGATCGACTCGGTGCTTCATGTTGCAGGCATACGGCAAAAACGCAGGAGCGGGCCTGCGCAAAGCGCTTGCTCCTTCTTCTGCCCGCGACCCCGCTCCATTCGGCGTGCAGGTGGGGCGCCCCGGGCGTCGCCTATACTTGCAGCATGCTGAAGGTCGACGTCCACTCGCACATCCTGCCATCGGATTGGCCGAATCTCGCCGAAAAATATGGCGACCCGCGCTTTCCGGTGATGGTGAATGCCGGCAAGCACCACCGCATCTACAAGGATCGCAAATTCTTCCGTGAGGTCTGGCAGAACGCCTTCGACCCGGAATTCCGCCGGGAGGAATGCGCAAAACTCGGCGTGGACGTGCAGGTGATCTCGACCGTTCCCGTGTTGTTCTCGTACTGGGCCAAGCCTAACCAGGCCCGCGAACTGCATCGCTTCCTCAACGAGGACACCGCGGAAACCTGCCGCAAGTACCCGCGCCACTACGCCGGGATCGGCACCGTTCCGCTGCAGTCTCCACGCCTCGCGATCGAGGAAATGGAGCACTGCATCGAGCAGCTCGGCCTGCAGGGGGTGCAGATCGGTTCGCACGTCAACAGCTGGAACCTCGATGCCCCGGAGCTGTTTCCCTTCTTCGAGGCCGCGGCGGACCTGGGCGCCGCGATCATGATCCATCCGTGGGACATGATGGGCAAGGAAACCATGCCGAAATACTGGCTGCCATGGCTGGTCGGGATGCCCGCCGAGCAATCACGCGCGGCGTGCTGCCTGATCTTCGGCGACGTGCTGGAACGCTTGCCCGGGCTGCGCATCGCGTTCGCCCACGGCGGCGGTTCGTTTCCCTTCACGATCGGGCGGATCGAGCACGGCTTCCGGATGCGCCCTGACCTGGTCGCGGTCGACAATTCCCGCGAACCGCGCGAGTACTTCCGGCGCCTGTTCTTCGATTCGTGCGTGCACGATCCACAGGCGCTGCGGTATCTTCTCGACGTCGTCGGCGCCGACCGGGTAATGCTGGGCACCGATTACCCGTTTCCCCTTGGCGAACAGCAACCCGGCAGCGGCATCGAGGCGCTCGAACTCGGCAAGACCCAGCGCGAGCGGCTCTACCATGGCGCCGCACTGGAATGGCTGGGATTGCCGACGCAACGATTCACCACCCCCACGGAGGTTCAATGAATCGCAAGATCCAGTCGCTGCCTGTGCTGATCGCCGCATTGATGCTGGCGACCGTGCCTGCCTTCGCCGCCGACTACTCGCTGGCCAACGGCGCCGTGAAATTTTCGGCCCCTGACGCGTGGCCGATGCTGATGGAAAAGCAGGATGGTTCGCGCCAGTTCGTGGCATTGCAGGTGAAGGACCCCACGAATGCGAACATGCTCGCCCGCATCACGGTCACCACCGAACAGGTCGACGGCGTGCAGGGTTTCCAGGCGTTCCTCAGCACCGGCACCGAGCGCGCACGCAAGCTTCCGGGCTATGCCGCGGTGAATACCCCGGGCAGCACGTCGAGCCTGCGCTACACCGCCACCGAGAATCACGAAAAGAATGCGTACACCGAGCACTACGCGTACCGCTCCAACCTCGCCATCCAGGTGCGCTGCATCCGGCCTGCCAATGCCCCCGCGGACTGGCGCAACACCTTCGATGCGGGCTGCCAGTCGATCGTGACCGCGGCCGAAAAATAACTACTGCCGCAAGGTTCGCTTCAATACCATGTCAGAATTGGCCGAGTTTCGCGCGGACGCAGAATGGGCGCATGCCCAGGATGAAGTCGATCCCCTGCACCGCTTGCGCGAAGAGTTCCTGATTCCGCCACACGGCGAAGGCGCGCAGACGTACCTCGTCGGCAATTCGCTCGGACTGCAGCCGCGCGGCGTCCGGCAGGCTCTGCTGGGCGAGCTGGACGACTGGGCGCGGCTGGGCGTCGAAGGCCACCTGCACGCGCGGCACCCCTGGCTGCCGTATCACCGGGAGGTGCGCGACAATCTGGCGGCGGTCGTCGGCGCGGAGCCCAGCGAAGTCGTCGCGATGAACTCGCTGACGGTGAACCTGCACCTGCTGCTGGTCAGCTTCTACCGCCCGACCCGCGAACGCCACGCGATTTTGATCGAGCGCAACGCGTTTCCATCGGATCGCGATCTTGCCGCCTCGCAAGTCCGCTTCCATGGTTACGACCCGGCCGAAGCGTTGATCGAACTGGACGGCGACGAAGACGGCGGCACGCTTTCGATGGAAGCGATCGAGCGCGCCATCGCACAACACGGCAAGCGCACGGCGCTGGCGCTGCTGCCGGGCGTGCAGTACCTCACCGGGCAGGCCTTCGACGTCGCGGCCATCACGAAGCTGGCGCACGCGCAGGGCTGCGTCGCCGGTTTCGACCTTGCCCATGCCGCCGGCAACATCGACCTGCATCTGCACGACAGTGGTTGCGATTTCGCGGCATGGTGTTCCTACAAATACCTCAACTCTGGTCCCGGCGCGGTGGCCGGCGCCTTCGTGCACGCGCGGCACGCGCGTGCGGACCTGCCGCGGTTCGAAGGCTGGTGGGGCCGCAACGAGATGACCCGCTTCGAGATGCGCCCCGAATTCGACCCGGCGTCCGGAGCCGACGCCTGGCAGTTGTCCAACCCGCCGATCCTCGCACTGGCACCACTGCGGGTATCGCTGGACCTGTTCAAGCGCGCGGGCATCGCGAATTTGCGCGAAAAGTCGCTGCGCCTCACCGGTTATCTCGCTTGGCTGATCGAAACGCAGCTCGACGACGTGCTGGAAATCCTCACGCCCAACGAATCCGAGCGTCGTGGCGCGCAACTCTCGGTGCGCGTGCGCGCCGGTCGCAATGCCGGCAAATCGCTGTTCGATCATCTTGTCGCCCACGGCGTGCTCGGCGACTGGCGCGAACCCGATGTGATGCGCATCGCACCTGTGCCGCTCTACAACACCTTCGCGGATTGCCTTCGCTACACAAAGGTCGCGCAGGCATGGCGCGCGCGCGCGGCGTGAGTACGCGCGCGACCATCATCGGCGCCGGCTTGGTCGGCTCGCTGCTGGCGACATTGCTCGCCCGGCGTGGCTTCGCGGTCGAGGTGTTCGAACGCGGGCGGGATCCACGTCTGCACGGGTTCCTGGGCGGCCGCTCGATCAACCTCGCACTGGCAGAGCGTGGCCTGGACGCGCTGCGGCAGGCGGGGCTCGCCGATGCGGTGCTGGCGCAAGCCGTGATGATGCGCGGCCGGATGGTGCACGCTCGGGACGGTTCGACCAACCTGCAGCGCTACGGGCTCGATGATTCCGAAGTGATCCGTTCCGTGTCGCGGGGCGGCTTGAACATCCTGCTGCTGGACGCCGCCGAACGCGCGGGCGCGGTGCTGCATTTCGATGCGGCACTCGGCGATGTCGACTTCGACACGAACACCATCACGCTGGCCGGGCCGGATGGCACGCCCCGGCAGCACGCCGCGGGGCTGCTGCTGGGTTGCGACGGCGCCGGCTCCGCGCTGCGCACCGCAATGGCCAAAGCTGCCGATCTCGGCCAGCGCGTGGAGCCGCTGGGGCACGGTTACAAGGAACTGGAAATTCCGTCGCCGGGTGCCGGGGGCTTCGCGCTCGAGCCCCACGCCCTGCACATCTGGCCGCACGGCCATTACATGTGCATCGCGCTGCCCAACACCGAAGGCAACTTCACGGTCACCCTGTTCCTGCCGAACGAGGGGGCCTTCCCGAGTTTTGCGACCCTGCCGGACGTCGCCGCGGCCCGGGCGCTTTTCGAGGAGCAATTCGCCGACGCGCTTGCGTGGATGCCGAGCTTCGACGTCGACTGGTCCGGACATCCGGTTGGGCAACTGGCAACGCTGTACCTGGATCACTGGCATCTGGACGGCCGCGCCCTGCTGCTGGGCGATGCGGCGCACGCGATCGTGCCGTTCCACGGCCAGGGGATGAACGCGGGTTTCGAGGATGCTGCCACCCTGGCTGCGCTGCTGGACAACCAACCGGACGACGCCGGTGCGGTGTTCGCGGCATTCGAAGCAGCGCGCAAGCCCAACGCCGACGCGATCGCGGCGATGTCGCTGGCCAACTACACCGAGATGCGCGACGGGGTTGCCGACCCGCACTACCTGTTGAAACGGGAACTCGCCACGGCTCTGACCGAACGCGTGCCGGACCGGTTCATGTCGCGTTACCGAATGGTCAGCTTCACGACGCTACCTTACGCGGCTTGCGTTGCGCGTGACGACCAGCAGACCACGTTGATGGAATCGATCCTGTCGGTCCATGAAAGCATCGACGGGATCGATCTCGACGCGGCTGCGGCGCGGGCCCGGGCGACCCTCACGCTTCTGCCATCCGGCGACTGACCGCATGCCCTTGCCCGAATCGATCCGTCGCGCATGGACGGAAACCCAGTATCGCGTGCGTTCTCCCTGGGGGGGCTACGCCATCATCCGCTGCGGCGCACCGTTGCCGGCCCCGCTGCTCGCGCTGCTGGGACGCGCCGAAGACCCTTGGGGCTACATCACCGCCTGCAATCCGGCCGGGGTGCGGCTTCCGGCCACGGAAAATCGCGCCCGCCAGCGCCGACTGCGCGACGAACTCAAGGACGGCGGCCATCGCTGCTTCTTCGGCATCGGCGTCGGATCCAACGACTGGCGCGAGCCCAGCCTGTTCGTACCCGGCATGACGTTCGAGCAACTCGATTCGCTGGGACACGATTATGGTCAGCTCGGCATGGTCCGTGGAACCGGCACGGGCGTGGCGGAACTGCGCGAGCTCGTTTGAAACGGCGCCCGCGCCACCGGAATCCGCAGGACGCCGCGCAGTTCGCTTTCCCGCCGCGATTTCCTCACCGGCAGGGTAATTGCTGCAATTTGAAGTTCCCGTTCGTCCCGGCGAAGGCGCGAAGCGCCGAAGTCGAAGGACAGTGGCGTGGCGCTTCGACTTCGCGGCCTGAAGGCCGCGACGCCCAGCGCGACCGGATATCCGGGATTTCAGACTGAGGTGCTACTGCCCGCAGGGAGTCATGGACACCACCGGCGCCGTCCACGAGAATACGCGGTTGCAATCATGAGCCCTTCCACCGCCCCCGCCGTGCCGCTGCTGGCGGCGCACCACGTTGCCTTCGCACGCGATGACGAACCCGTGTTCGGCCCCCTGGACTTCAGCGTGGACCGCGGCGAGACATTGCTGGTCGAAGGCGACAACGGGTCCGGCAAAACCACGCTGCTGCGGGTACTCGCGGGCATGCTGCCCCCCGGCGAGGGCGAAATCCGCTTCGACGGCGCCCCCGCTTCGCGCGACACCCGCAATGGCCGCATATTGCTGCTGGGGCATCGGTTGGGCATGAATGAAACGCTCAGCTCGCGCGAGAACCTGGCGTTCCTGTCCGGCCTCTATGGCACCCGTACCGGCATGACGATCGCGTCCGCGCTGGCCGGGGTCGGGATCGAAGCCTGGGGCGACGAACCGCTGCGCAGCCTGTCCGCCGGCCAAAAGAAGCGCGTCGGGCTCGCACGATTGCTGCTGTTGCCGGGCGACTTGTGGCTGCTGGACGAACCCTACGCCAATCTCGACCGGCGCGGCATCGACCTGGTCAACTCGCTGGTCGCCGCTCACTGCGCACGCGGTGGCGCGGCACTGGTCACGAGCCATGGTGCGGTGCGCTTCGCCGATCCGGAAGCACGACACATCCACCTCGCGGCGTGACCCACAGCAAGGCAGTCCGCGAATGAACGCAAAGAGACGCAAATACATGCGGGACCTGATTTTTGCTCGTCCTCCCGGAATCGTGAAGCGATATCCGGGATCCAGCGTCTTTGCGCATCAACGCGTTGCGGGAAAGACGCTGGATTCGCGCTTTCGCGGGAATGACGACAAGAAAGATCTGGTCGAGCTTCCTTGCATTCGCACTCATTCACGTTTACTTGCGGGCTGAAGCTCTTTTCATGGTCACCGCCATACAGCCGATCGCCGACTCGACGCCTGTCGCGCAAGCGACGCGGTCGCGTTCGCCCGGCACCTGGCGCGCCTGCAGCGCCCTGCTGCGCCGGGATTTCGTGCTCGCATGGCGGCGGCGCGGGGAACTGTTCCTGCCGCTGCTGTACGCGGTGATCGTGACCGCGCTGTTCCCGTTCGCGCTCGGTCCCGACCCGCAACTGCTGGGACGGATCGCGGGCGGCGTGCTGCTGGTGATCGTGGTGCTGGCGATGCTGCCTGCACTGGAATCGATGTTCCGCGCCGACCTCGAGGACGGGACCCTCGAGCAGTGGCTGCTGGCGCCGCAACCGCTGGCGCTGCTGGTTTTGACACGCGTCATCGCGCACTGGCTGACCACGGTCCTACCCTTGCTGATCGTGATGCCGCTGCTGGGGGCCCTGCTCGATCTGCCCGCCCATATCCTGCCGGTGCTGATGCTGGCGCTGCTGCTGGCAACGCCGCTGCTGGCACTGCTCGGCGCCGTGCTGTCGGCGCTGGCGGCCGGTGCGCGCGGCTCTGGTATCCTGCTCGCATTGATGTTGCTGCCGCTGGCGGTCCCGGTGGTGATTTTCGCCGCGGGCGCCATCGCAGCAGCGCAGGCGGGCATGCCATTCTTGGCCCCGTTGTCGTGGCTCGCCGCGGCACTCGTGCTGGCGATCGTGCTGGCGCCGCTGGCCTGTGCGGCGGCGATCAGGATCGCGGTTGAATCGTGATGACACCCATTTATGCAACCCTATTGAAAGGCCCGGATTCGATCGACCCGGAGCGCGGGATTTCGGCGTTTCGCCCTTTTGAGTCAAAGGGGCGGAAGAATCGGCGCGCCGCGCGGGTTTTGCCGGGGGTATGGCGAAACGGCCATCTTCGCGGTGGCACTTTTGCCGGCTGACAGGTGTTTTCCAGAGCATGTCCCGCAGTTATCTCCCCCACTGGATGCACAGGCTCGGCTCACCGCCGA
This sequence comes from Rhodanobacteraceae bacterium, assembly GCA_050737935.1. Taxonomy (GTDB): domain Bacteria; phylum Pseudomonadota; class Gammaproteobacteria; order Xanthomonadales; family Rhodanobacteraceae; genus 66-474. Next base: position 1,877 of record JBOHYO010000460.1, on the reverse strand, counting down.
CCTTCTACCGCTTCGCGGGTGCGTTGCGCCCGTGGCTGATGGTCGCCGCGCTTCTCGCCGCGGCAATCGGCCTGTACGGCGGGCTGGTGCTGGCGCCGCCGGATTACCAGCAGGGCGACGCCTACCGGATCATCTTCATCCACGTGCCCAGCGCATGGATGAGCCTTTTCATCTATGCCTGCATGGCGGTGGCCGGCCTCGTGGCGCTGGTCTGGCGGGTCAAGCTCGCCGAACTGATCGCGATGGAATGCGCGCCGATCGGTGCCGCGTTCACCCTGATCACCCTCGCCACCGGTTCGTTGTGGGGCAAACCCATGTGGGGCGCGTGGTGGACGTGGGGCGCGCGATTGACTTCCGAACTGGTGCTGTTCTTCCTGTACCTCGGCGTGATCGGCCTGTTTCACGCCTTCGAAGACCGTCGCCGCGGCGCCCGCGCCGCCTCGCTGCTGGCGCTGGTCGGCATCGTCAATCTGCCGATCGTGCATTACTCGGTGCGGTGGTGGAACACCCTGCACCAAGGCACAACCGTGAACCTGTTCGGGCAGTCGTCAATCGCGCCGTCGATGCTGTGGCCGCTGCTGGTGATGGCGCTCGCGACGCACCTGTATTTCTTCGCAAGCATCCTTGGCCGCACGCGTACCGAGCTGCTCTCGATGGAGGGTGGCAAGCAGTGGGTGCGTGAACTGGTCGATGCACAACCCGCACAGACAACGGGGGCACCTACCTGACATGGCTCACTGGCTCGCAATGGGCGGTTACGCGATGTACGTGTGGCCCGCGTATGCGGTGTTCTTCGTGGTGTTGGCGTGGGACTGGTTCGCGCCCGCGCTGCGCCGCCGCCGGCTGACGCGCGAACTGCGCGGCCGAATCGCGCGCGAGCGCATCCGCAACACACGAGTCCCGCGCGCGGAGGCATCGACATGAACCCGGTTCGCAAGCGGCGGCTGATCGTCGCGCTGCTGATCCTCGGCGCGGTCGGGATCGCAACCACGCTGTCGGTGTTCGCGCTGCAGCGGAACGTGACCTATCTGTATTCGCCGAGCGAAGTCGACGCCGGCAAGGCGCCGGCCGGGCATCCGTTCAGGCTGGGCGGCATCGTCAAGGAAGGCAGCGTGCATCGCGTGCAGGACACGCTCACCACCGACTTCGTGATCACCGATCGTTTCCAGAGCATCCCGGTGAGCTACACCGGAATTCTGCCCGACCTGTTTCGCGTCGGCCAGAGCACCATCACCACCGGCAGCATGGAAAATGGAAAGTTCGTCGCGACCAAGGTGCTCGCCAAGCACGACGCAACCTATATGCCACCGCAGGTCGAGCAGGCGATTGCCAAGGCGAAGGAAGAGCATCGGATTCCCAAAGCCGAGACCCGGGACCCGGGACCCGGGACCCGTTGATGGCAACCGCTGCCGACTGTCTGACGCCGACAGCGCAGCACATGAGTATCGCGACATCGATCAGCAACAAAACCCGCCTCATGAAACACCACTCGCAAGAGCAAAGCAGATGAACCTCGTCGCGACTTCCAACGAAATCGGGTCCCGGGTCCCGGGTCCCCGGTCCCGGCTCTCCACATGAACCCCGAACTCGGCCAAGTTGCGCTGATCCTCGCGCTACTGCTGAGCGGCCTGCAATGCCTGCTGCCGATCATCGGCGCCTGGCGCGGCAGCAAGCCGCTGATGGCGACGGGACCCTCGCTCGCGATCGGCCAGGCGGTATTCGTCGCACTGGCATTCGGCATCCTCGCGTGGGCGTTCTGGACCAACGACTTTTCGGTGGCGTACGTCGCGCAGAACTCGAACCTTTCGCTGCCCTGGTACTACAAGTTGTCGGGCGTATGGGGGGCGCACGAGGGCTCGCTGCTGCTGTGGATGCTG
>JBOHYO010000459.1:0-8336 GCA_050737935.1 Rhodanobacteraceae bacterium | reverse complement strand
TGACTTTCCACAACAACGGCTTCGGCGAGAACTCGGCAACGCGATTGGCTTATGATGCCGGGTTCCGATCAATCGGGAGTCCTGGATGGAGCTTGCCGGCAGCCTGTGCGCCATCGCGACACCGTTCGACGCCGAAGGGGCGCTCGACCTGGCCGCGTTCGCGCGCCTGATCGACCGTCAGCTCGGGGGCGGCACCCAGGGCATCGTCGTGGCCGGGTCCACCGGTGAAGCGCACATGCTGGATGATCTCGAGTACGAGCGCCTGCTGGCGTTCGCCGTCGAGCGGGTGGCGCATCGGGTTCCGGTGCTCGCCGGCTCCGGCGAGGCGGCCACGTCACGCACCATCGCCCTGACCCGCCGCGCACAATCGCTGGGCGCCAACGCCGCGCTGGTGGTGACGCCGTATTACGTGCGCCCGACCCAGGAGGGGCTGCGACGCCATTTCGGCGAGGTCACCGCCCACTGCGACATTCCGGTCGTGATGTACAACGTGCCCTCGCGTACCGGTTGCGACATGCAACCGGAAACCGTCGCGGATCTGCGCGATGCTGCCGGCATCGTCGGGATCAAGGAGGCCGTGGGCACGCCCGAACGGATCCGCGCAATCGCGCAACTTCAGCGTCCCGGATTTGTCTACTTGTCCGGTGACGATGGCAGCGCGGTCGACGCGATGCTGGCCGGTTCGGGAGGCGTGGTGTCGGTGGTGAACAATCTGGTCCCGAAGCTTTTCCGCGCGCTGTGCGATGCCGCGCTCGGCGGCGATCGCGCGGCGGCGCGGCAGCACGCGGCGCGGATCGAGCCGCTGCTGGATGCGCTCGAATGCGCGCCCAATCCCATACCGGTCAAGGCCGGACTCGCGGAGCTTGGGCTGTGCGGTGCCGCGCTGCGGCTGCCGCTGGTCGAACTGCCGTCGGGACCCGCGCGCGCACGCTTGCGCGACGTCCTGTTACCCCTCGCTGGCGCCGCCGCGCCCTGATCATGCACAATGCGCCCATGAAACGACTCCCATTGCTGCTTTTCCTGCTCGCGCCGGTCGCCCTGGCTGGGTGCCAGACCATCAAGGCCCACAACCCGTTCAGGCACAAGGAGCCGCCCTACAAATCCGCGCAACAGGAGCGGCCGCTGGAAGTGCCCCCGGGCATGAACCAGCCAGCGACCAGCGAAGCGCTCGCGATTCCGGGTGCGGAAGCTGGAGCGGCTCCCGGGGCTGCGCCCGCCACCGCGGCACCGGGCGCACCAGCGATGACCTCCACCGCGCCCCCCGCGGCCATGACGCCGAGCACCGGGGGCAGCACCAGCATGACGCTTACCGATACGCCGGACAGTGCCTATTACCGCGTGGGCCTGGCGCTGGAGCGTGGCGAAGTGGGCCCGGTGACCGCGCACGACGATGCAGCGCACTCGTATCAGGTCGCTGTCAACGCCACGGTGACCAAAAAATCGGAGGGCGGGTTCTTCCACCGCCTGTTCCACCGCAGCAAGAACGAAACCGTGGCCGGCAACGTCACCGTCACTGTCGCGCCGCAAGGCAGCGGCAGCCTGGTGGAAGCGACCGGCAATCCCGACGCGGCGGCGCGGGTCATCGGGCTGCTGAAGCAGCGCTTGCAGTAAGTTCCGCGATCACTCGCGGCGGAAGAGCCATCCCCTTCGCGCTTCGCGCGCGGAATCCCTGGTGATGGAATCCCTCTACTTCTCGAGCAGCGACAACTTGTCCGGCTTGCCGTCCCATTCCGTGGCATCGGGGGGCGGGTCCTTGCGTTCGGTGAGCACCGGCCAACCCTTTGCCAGTTCCGCGTTCAAGGCGATGTAGTGTTCCTGGCCGGCCGGCACGTCATCCTCGGGAAAGATCGCGTTGGCGGGGCATTCCGGCTCGCAGAGCGTGCAGTCGATGCATTCGTCCGGATCGATCGCGAGGAAGTTCGGCCCCTCATGGAAGCAATCGACCGGGCACACCTCCACGCAGTCGGTGTATTTGCACTTCACGCAATTGTCGGTGACGACGAAGGTCATTGGGAGCAGGGAACAGGAAGCAGGGAGCAGGGACTCGGGACTCGGGACTGATATGCGATGGCCCAACATCATCGCACACATGCAACTGCAATCGAAGCGGCTGTGAACGCTTCGCCCGAAGCGGCTTTTGTGAACAGTCAGGACATGGATGCCCGTTCTGGCGCTCCAAGACTGACGTGCCCTCTACTTGCCAGAGCGTTCGACGAGGCAGCGATCAGGGACGATCGCAAAAACAAACCGCAGGCCATGGATGGCCATTCTGGTCTACCACGAGCGCGACTGGTGGGGGTTGCCGCGGACGAGAACGAGGCAGCGATCAGGGATGATCGCAAAAACAAACCGCAGTGCAGGGATGCCCGTTCTGGTCTCGCAGGTTGCGAGTTCGCTTGGCTCTCGCCCGATCGTGGACGGAGCGACAATCATGGACGATTGCACAAATACTGGCGCTCCCTGCGAGACTCGAACTCGCGTTACCGCCGTGAGAGGGCGATGTCCTGGGCCACTAGACGAAGGGAGCGTCGGGCAACGGAGCGCGCTAGTATAACGGACTTCGTGTCCGGATCCGGCCACGGTTTCGCATGGACGGCCCCGTTTGAGTTCCGATTCGACAGCATCCGACCCCCTCCTGTCCGACCCGCGCGTGATCCCGCGTGACCGGCACAACGTTTCCCGGAAACAGATCAGCCGCGGCGCTCTGCGCGTGTTGTATGGACTGAAGGACGCCGGTTTCCGCGCCTGCCTCGTGGGCGGTGCGGTACGCGATCTCCTGCTGGAACGCCAGCCCAAGGATTTCGACGTCGCCACCGACGCCACGCCGGAAGAAGTCAGGAAACTGTTCCGCAACTGCCGGCTGATCGGCCGGCGGTTCCGGTTGGCGCACGTGATCTTCGGTCCGGAGATCGTCGAGGTCGCGACCTTCCGCGGCACCGGCGACGGGACCGGCAGTGGCGACCGCCATGTGGTCAATGGCCGCATCCTGCGCGACAACGTGTGGGGCACGATCGAAGAGGACGCGTTGCGCCGCGACTTCCGCGTCAACGCGCTGTACTACGACATCGCCGATTTCAGCGTGATCGACTTCGTCGGTGGTATCGAGGATCTCGAGCAGATGCGGCTGCGCCTGATCGGCGACGCGGCCACGCGCTATCACGAGGATCCGGTGCGGATGCTGCGCGCGGCGCGGCTCGCCGCGAAGCTCGGGTTCACGATCGATCCGGAAGCGGCCGTCCCGTTCGCGACGCTCGGACACCTGCTGGGCGATGCGCCGCCGGCAAGGCTGTTCGACGAATGCCAGAAGATGTTCCTCGCCGGGTACGGCCTCGCGAGCTTCCGCACGCTGGTCCAGTACGGCCTGCTGGAACACCTGTTCCCCGGCACGGCGCGCGCGCTGGCGCACGACGAGTCGGGCAGTCTGCACGCGATGATCGAGCGGGGCCTTGGCGGTACCGATGCCCGGGTCGCCGATCGCCGGCCGGTGACGCCCGCGTTCCTGTTCGCGGTCTTGCTGTGGGGCGAGGTCGCGCAGCTCGCCGCGCGCATGCAATCCGAGGGCACGATTCGTTCGCTGGCCTGGCAGCGCGCGGCCCACCGGGTTATGGCCGAACAGGGTGCGCGGGTCGCGATCCCGCGCCGCTTTGCGTACGCGATCGAAGAGATCTGGGCGCTGCAGCCGCGCTTTGCCGAACGCACCCGCAAGCGGGTTTTCCGGCTGATGGCGCATCCCCGCTTTCGCGCAGCCTATGATTTTTTGCTGATGCGCGCGGATGAATCGGAGGAGTTGCGCGAATCAGGCGAATGGTGGACCCATGCGCAGGAACTTGCGGCCGACGAACTTTCCGTGTCGCTGGGGTCCAAGCCGGCCGCCGGCCATGACGGCGAACCCGCCGTCAAACCGAAACGTCGGCGGAGGCGTGGCGGCAGGCATCGCCCCTCGGGGGAAGCACGGCCAAGCTCGCAGGACTGAGGGATGCCGGAGTCGTTTGCCGCGTACGTGGCCCTGGGCAGCAACCTGGACGATCCCGAAGTGCAGGTCGAACGCGGTTTCGCGGCCCTTTCGGCCATGCGGCGCACGGTGTTGCAGGAACGTTCTCGGCTCTACCGCACTCCGCCGTGGGGCGTCGTCGATCAGCCCGATTTCATCAACGCGGTGGCAGCGCTCGAAACTTCGCTGGCGCCACGCGAGCTGCTCGATGCATTGCTCGCGATCGAAGCAGATGCGGGGCGGGTGCGCGGCGTCCGCTACGGACCCCGCACCCTGGACCTCGACCTGCTGTTGTACGGCGATTGCGAGCTGCGCGAACCCGGTCTCCAGATCCCGCACCCGCGCCTGCACGAGCGAGCCTTCGTGCTGCTGCCGCTGGTGGACCTCGCGCCCGATCTCGAAGTGCCGGGGCAGGGCCGCGTAGCCGATTTGCTCGACCGCGTCGATACGACTGGCTGCGTCGCCATCGACGGGTGAGCTTCGGTCGAAGCGGTTGTCGTGAAAGGATTCGAATGTCGCGACTTTGCTGTACCCGGGGTACGGTCGAACGAAGCAGCAATCATGGATGATTGCACGAATAACGCCGATCGCATGAGCAAACTCCGCTCCAATATACTTTTTCGATGCTCAAGGTCCATCGTGACATTGCGGGGCGGTGCCTTGCCCCGGACGGCAGCGTGCTCGCGATCGGCGCGTTCGATGGCCTGCACCGGGGCCACGCCGCGTTGCTGGCTAAGGTGCGCGAACGTGCGACCAAGCGCGGCCTGGTCGCCGCCGCGGTGAGTTTCGAGCCCCTGCCGCGCAGCTATTTCTCGCCCGCGCCGCTGAAGCGCCTGTCGTCGGTGCGCGAAAAGTTGTGCGGGTTTGTCAATGCGGGCATCGATGAATTGCTGCTGCTGCGCTTCAATGCCGCGCTGGTATCCATGAGCGCGGAAGACTTCGTGCGCGAGGTGCTGGTCGCCCGCATGGGCACGCGCGAGATCTGGGTGGGGGCCGATTTCCGGTTCGGCCACAATCGCGTCGGTGATGTGGGGCTGCTGGAAGCGATGCGGGGCCAGGGCCCCTACCAGGTGCGCGTGCTGGACGCGGTTTCGACCGGGGACGGCGAGCGGGTGTCTGCCTCGCGGGTGCGCGGTGCGCTGGCCTCGGGCGATTTTGCCCACGCCGCGGCACTGCTGGGCCGGCCTTTCACCATCGGCGGCCGCGTGGTGCGCGGGCAACGCATGGGTCGCGACCTCGGTTATCCGACCGCAAACCTCCGGCTGGGCAAGCGGGTGTCGCCGGTGTCCGGCATTTTTGCGGTACGCGTGCGTGTCGGCGATCGCTGGTGGCCCGGGGTCGCGAGCCTGGGCGTGCGCCCGACCATCGCCGGCGACGGCGAGCCGCTGCTGGAAGCACATCTGTTCGACTTCGACGGCGACCTGTACGGCCAGCGCATCGAGGTCCAGTTCGTCGCCAAGCTGCGCGACGAAGAGAAATTCGCTGACCTGGATGCGCTGCGCGCGCAGATGGATCGCGACGCCGCCGAAGCGCGGCGCAACCTGGCCGATACATCCACCGTTTCCGGAGACATCGCGTGAGCCGCGACTACAAATACACCATCAACCTTCCGCGGACCGGCTTCGCGATGAAGGCCGATCTCGCCAGGCGTGAGCCGGCGATGCTGGCCGAGTGGGAGGGCGCCCAACGGTACGCCGAACTGCAACAGCACACCGGGCATCGCGAACACGCATACATCCTGCACGATGGTCCGCCGTACGCGAACGGCAAGATCCATCTCGGCCACGCGGTCAACAAGATCCTGAAGGACATCGTGGTCCGCTCGAAGCTGATGGCGGGGTTCCGTTCGCCCTACGTGCCGGGCTGGGATTGCCACGGCTTGCCGATCGAGATCGCGGTCGAGAAGAAATACGGCAAGGTCGGGCGCAAGATCGACGCGGAAACGTTCCGCCAGCATTGCCGCGAGTACGCGGCGCAGCAGATCGATGTGCAGCGCAATGATTTCAAACGCCTCGGTGTGCTGGGTGACTGGGAGCACCCGTACCGCACGATGGATTTCCGGTACGAGGCCGACACCCTGCGCGCGCTCGCGGGCGTGTACGCGAACGGCCACGTCACGCGCGGCTTCAAGCCCGTGCACTGGTGCTTCGATTGCGGCTCGGCGCTGGCCGAAGCCGAAATCGAATACCAGGACAAGCAGTCTCCGGCGATCGACGTCGCTTACGACGCGATCGATCCGAAGGCGCTGGCCGCGAAGTTCGGCGCGTCCATCGATGACGACGCCATTGTTGCCGTGCCGATCTGGACCACGACGCCGTGGACGCTGCCTGCCAGCATGGCGGTGACGCTGGGTCCTGAATTCGACTACGTGCTGGTGGAAGGACCCGCTCGCGGCGGCAGACGCACGCTGCTGGTCGTCGCCGAAGCACTCGCGGAAAAGATGCTGGCGCGCTACGGCGTCGATCAGGTGAAAATGCATGGGCGCGCGAAGGGTGCGGACATTGCTTTTCCACCCCCCCTTCAGGGCCGGGGTGGGGATGGTGTCGACGCGGACAAACCCACCCCCGCCCAAACCCTCCCCCTGAAAGGGAGGGCTTCAGAGCAGAGCCGCGATAAGGCTTCAATGCTCAAGCACCCTTTCTACGACCGCGAAATCCCGCTGATCCTGGGCGACCACGTCTCCGCCGAAGACGGCACCGGTGCGGTGCACACGGCGCCCGGCCACGGCGCGGAAGACTTCGCGGTGGGCAAGCAATACGGCATCGTGGATGCGACGCCCGCCAACGTGCTGAACCCGGTCGGGGCCAACGGCGTGTACTTGCCGGGCACGCCGACCTTCGAAGGCCAGTACATCTGGAAGGCCAACGACGCGATCATCGGCCTGCTGCGCGAGCGCGGCGTGCTGCTGGCGTCGGAAAAGATCACGCACAGCTACCCGCATTGCTGGCGGCACCACACGCCGGTCGCGTTTCGTACCACGCCGCAGTGGTTCATCGCGATGGATGCAAAAGGCCTGCGGGCGAACGCGTTGCACGCGGTCCACCACGACGTGAAGTTTTATCCCGCGTGGGGCGAGGAGCGGATCGCCGGCATGGTCGAGGGCCGGCCCGATTGGTGCATAAGCCGCCAGCGCACCTGGGGCGTGCCGATCGCGCTGTTCGTGCACAAGGTCACCGGCGAGCCGCATCCGCGCAGCGCCGAATTGCTGGAGCAGGTGGCGCGGCGGGTCGAGCAGGGTGGCGTGGACGGGTGGTATGCGCTGGACCCGGCCGAATTCCTGGGTGGCGAGGCGGACGATTACGAGAAGGTCCACGACATCCTCGACGTGTGGTTCGATTCGGGCGTCACGCATTACTGCGTGCTCGACCAGCGCCCGGAACTGCACCGCAACGAAGGCGACCAGGTGATGTACCTGGAAGGCTCGGACCAGCATCGAGGCTGGTTCAATTCCTCGCTGGTGACATCCTGCGCGATGCACGGCCGCGCACCGTTCGACGAAGTGCTGACCCACGGATTCACCGTCGATGCCAAGGGCCGCAAGATGTCGAAGTCGCTCGGCAACGGCATCGAACCGCAGGACGTGATGAACCGCTACGGCGCGGACATCCTGCGCCTCTGGATCGCCTCGGCCGACTACCGCAACGAGATGGCGCTGTCGGAGGAAATCCTCAAGCGCGTGGCGGACAGTTACCGCCGCATCCGCAACACCTGCCGGTTTTTGCTGGGCAACCTGGACGGCTTCGATCCGGCTTCGGACCTGCTCCTGATCGACCGCTGCCTGCTGCTCGACCAGTGGGCGGTGCAGCGCGCCCGCGACGTGCAGGACGCGGTGGTGGCGGCCTACGCGCGCTATGACTTTCCGGAAGTCGTCCAGCGCATCCAGAACTTCTGCACCAACGAGATGGGCGCGCTGTACCTCGACATCACCAAGGACCGTTTGTACACGATGCCGACGATGAGCCACGGCCGGCGCAGCGCGCAATCGGCGATGTTCCGGATCCTGGAGGCGATGGTGCGCTGGCTGGCACCTCTGTTCGCGTTCACTGCGGAAGAAATCTGGCAGGCGATGCCGCGCCAGATGCACATGCCCACCGACATGCCCACCGACATGCCCGCCGAAACTGGCGGCGGCTTCACCGTGCGCGATGGATCGGTGCTGTTCGAAACCTGGTACCGGGGGCTGTGCGAAACCCGGAACAGCCCGGACGAACGTCGCTGGTGGAGCGACCTGCTCGCGATCCGCGAAACCGCCGCGCGCGTGCTGGAAGGCATGCGCAAGGAAGGGAAGATCGGTTCCTCGCTGGACGCGGTGCTGACGATCCACGCCGATCCCGCGATCGTCGAG
>JBOHYO010000458.1:0-2464 GCA_050737935.1 Rhodanobacteraceae bacterium | reverse complement strand
CAATTGATGGAAACCCACAAGATCCACGCCCTGCTGGTGGTGGATGCGGAACAGCACGTGGTCGGGGCGCTGAACATCCACGACCTGTTGCGCGCGCGGGTGGTGTGAGCAGCGGGACTCGGCCTCGGGACAGCCTAAATCCTGTCGTCATTCCGGGGCGATCGCCAGCTTCATCGGCGATCGAGCCCGGACTGCAGAGGCACGATGCCGGAGCGAACATCGGCGCAGTCGATGGCCCGCAGGGCGAGCCGCAGGATGCGGCGAGTAATCCATTTTGATTTTCCTGCCCTTCCAGAACCAAAATGGATTCCGGATCGCCGCGTTGCGGCGTCCGGAATTACGAGAATTGTTATTCTTCTTCGCACAATGTCTGACACAACGCCCGCCATCCCGCAACACGTCTTCGCCCGCGCCGCGAACATCCGCCTGGTGGCGTTCGACGTGGACGGCACCCTCACCGACGGTCGCCTTTTGTTGGCCGAGGATGGCCGCGAACTCAAGGCATTCCACGTGCATGACGGCCTCGGGATCAAGCGGCTGCGCGAGCACGGCATCGAGGTCGCGATCATCAGCGCACGGATCAGCCGCGCGGTCGAATTGCGCGCCGAAGAACTGGGAATCGACCATGTCTACCAGGGCAAGACCGACAAACTCGGCTGCCTGAAGGAAATCCTCGCCGCACTGAACGTCGCGGCGGACTGCGCGGCCTTCGTCGGCGATGACGTTTCGGATCTGCCGCCGATGCGCGCCTGCGGGCTCGCCGTGGCCGTCGCCGACGCACGTCCCGAAGTGGCGCGCGAAGCGCACTGGCAGACCCGCACCGACGGCGGCCGAGGCGCCGCCCGCGATGTCTGCGATCTGATCCTCGCGGCACGCGCGCAGGCGCCATCGCAAGCATGAAGGACCGCCGCACCCTCGCATGGCTGATCGCGCTCGCCATCGCCGCCGCGATCACGCAGCTCATGGTCTGGTGGCTGCGGCCACCACCCACGCCGGTCGCGATGGTCGGTCCGCCGCGTTCCGCTTACGAGCTCGACCATTTCACGCTGCGTGCCTTCGGCGACGACGGCAAGCTCGCCTTCACCATGACCGCGCCGCACCTGGCGCGCCGTGAAGGCAACGACTCGCTGTACGTCAACGCGCCGAAATACTTCCTTGTCGCGAGCGATGGCTCCGACTGGTACGGCACCTCGCAATACGCGTGGATCAGTTCCGGCAACGATCTCGTGAAGCTGATCGGCAAGGTGGACCTGCACCGGCCGCCCGCCCCGCAGGTTCCCGAAGCCGAAATCCACACCGCCGATGCGACCGTCTGGACCCAGGAAAAGCGCATGGCCAGCGCGGCGCCCAGCGTAATTCAGGAGCCGGGCTCTATACTGCGCGGCACCGGCATGAAGGCCGACTTCGATACCCACGAATTGGAGCTGCTCTCCGATGTCCATGCCACGCTCGCGCCGCATTCGCGCACGCATTGACCTGGTGATCCTGCTGGCCGCGGCGCTGGGCATGGCTGGCGTTGCACAGGCGAAGCAGTCGGACAAGAACCAGCCCCTCAACTTGAACGCAGTGCGCCTGGTCGGCAGCCAGCAAAACGGCAAGCTGGTCGTGAGCGGCAATGTCACGATGGACCAGGGCACGTTCCACGCCGACGGCGACCAGGCCACCGGGTACAGCGACCCGAACGACACCAGCCAATGGCAGCGCGTGGTGTTGACCGGGGGCCCTGCGCACTTTCGCCAAACCCAGGATAGCGGAATGCTGGTGCACGGTCAGGCCGGCACCATCGATTACAAGGTTTCCGAAAACAAGGTGGTCCTGACCGGCGATGCAACCGTGACGCAGGAAGGCCGTGGCACTTTCCACGGCGCCAAACTGACCTACGACACCGATACCGGCGCGATCGAGGGCAACGCCACGGAGGGGAACCGCGTGCACATCACGTTGCAGCCGCGCAAGCCGGCGCCGGCGGCCGCCAAGCCGGCATCTTCGGGCACGGCTGCCCCGGCCGCGACTTCGAGCCCGGCCGCGGCGCCCGCGCCCGCCGACACATCCATAGTCCCTCCGGCATCGCCGGTATCGAGCGGCGCTGCGACGCCTGCGTCTACGGGAATCCATTGATCCATGCTGACCGCGCAGGGGCTGCAAAAAAGCTTTCGCTCCCGACAGGTGGTGCAGGACTTCGGCTTCGAGATCAAGCAGGGCGAGGTCGTCGGATTGCTCGGCCCGAACGGCGCCGGCAAGACTACCTGCTTCTACATGATCGTCGGCCTGATCGAACCCGACAGCGGGCGCATCACCCTCGATGGCAAGGACATCACCGGGCTGCCGATGCACCAGCGCGCCCGCATGGGGCTAGGCTACCTGCCGCAGGAAGCTTCCGTGTTCCGCCGGCTTTCGGTCGCCGACAACGTGCTGGCCGTCCTCGAGTTGCGCACGGACCTGCCGGCCGCGCGGCGGCGCAGCG
>JBOHYO010000457.1:0-8702 GCA_050737935.1 Rhodanobacteraceae bacterium | reverse complement strand
GTTCTTGGGCGAGTAGACCTTCTGCCAAAGTACGGTAGCGACAAAATTGCTGGCCCCAAATAGTTCGTCCATGACCTTGCGCAATGAGGCCACTTCGTTGTCATCGATCGACACGAAGATCACCCCGTCCTCGCGCAGAAACTGCTTCAACAGCACCAAGCGCGGATACATCATGCACAGCCAGCGGTCATGGCGGTCCAGCGTTTCGCCTTCCTTGCCAACCACCTCGCCCAACCACTTGCGAATCTCCGGGCTGTTGACGTTGTCGTTGTAGGCCCAGCCTTCGTTGCCAGTGTTGTAGGGCGGATCGATGTAGATGCACTTCACCTGCCCGGCGTAGCGCGGCAGCAGCGCCTTCAGCGCCAGCAGGTTGTCGCCCTGGACGATCAGGTTGCCGCTCTCTGCGTCGCCGCAGCCAAGTTCCGGCACCGGCTCCAGCAACCGGTAGGCCACATCGCGATGATGTTTGACGACGGCCTGCTTGCCAATCCAGTCGAGTACGGGCATGCGTTCTTTGATTCCCTGCCTTTCGCTTGTTGTTTACTTGCCGACGCGCAGGTCCGCTGCACGCGCAACAGTTTCACACACCGCAATCAGATCGGCCGCGAGGCGCTCGCCGACATCCACAGTTCCCTCGTATTCCGCGACATTGCGCATGTGATGACACTTGTCCAGCACCCGCCATACCTCGGGCCCGAGACCGAGTGTATGCGGCAGTACCTGGAAAACGATATAGCGATGCTTGGCGCGATAGCCGCAGCGGCGCAACGCTGCAAGACACAGCGCGTGCGCGGCGTTGTAGGCGAGATCGAAACGGCTTTCCAGCGCAAGCGACTTGTTGCGGGCGTCACGCAAGCGCGCCTTGCCGGACTTCAACAGTCCCGCGGTCTCGTTCTCATCCGGTGGCTCGGCAGCCAGTGGGCCGTTCGGCGCGGCCAGATTCTCAAGCGCGGAGGTCATCCTCACCTCCGATCAGCCAGATTTTGGGCTGTTCCAGCACGCGCTTGACGAAGGCGTTGTCGGACTTGACGCGTTTGGCAAGTTCCGCCGGTGAGTAGATCGTCGGGTTGATCTTGCGGCCGAGTCTTTCCTCAACGACGGCCAACGCATCGAGTGCGTCCGCGTAGCCGAGTTTGCCGGAGACGATCATCAGGTCGATGTCGCTTCCTGCAGTATCGCTGCGTTTCGCGACCGAGCCGAATACGAACGCGGCGACGATTTTTTTCGAGAGCGGCCGCAAGGCAGCGCGCAACGGCTCTGCCAGTCCGACGGTCTTTTGCAGGATCACGACCAGTTCGTCATGGATCGGCGCAGCCGGATTGGCCTGGTAGTGTTTCTGGTTGCCGATGGGTCGCACGGTGAGCAACCCGCTGGCGAGGAGTTTGGCGAGTTCGCGCTGCACGGCGCCGGAGCCTGCGCCGGTGGACGCGATCAGCTCGCTCACGGTGAAGCTGCGTTGCGGCTGACCGTACAGCGCGCCCAGTACGCGCTGTTGGGTGATAGTGAACAAGGCATCGGCAAGACCGCGTGCCCGTTGCGCAGGCAGCGAATACACGGCCGGCACTTCGCGGACGACTTGTTGTTTCGAAGTGGGTGGGCGTTTGGTTTTGATACCCATATTGGGCACATTAATGCCCATTTTGGGTATTTGCAAGTTTGGTTTGTGTGACTGGGTGCCGGCCTGCGCCGGCATGACGACGAGATTGAGCCAAGGCACTGGGTCCCGGCCTGCGCCGGGATGACGACAAGAGCAAAGGCGCTGGATTGACTCGCGCCATCCGTGGCGCTCGCCTTGCAGGCCGCCTTCGGCGTTCGCATTTGCAATCCTGCAAACGCAGTCGGGTTCGGCCCTGCGGGCCGCCCCGGAATGACGAGCAAGAGCAACTGGATCCCGGCCTGCGCCGGGATGACGAGCAAACACCGTCCGAATACCCGAACCCTCATCCGGCGCTGCGCGCGAGAACAAGAGCAGCGCGTTGCGCCCGTCTCCCGGAGGGAAAAGGAAATGCATCACGCCAGCTTCGGGAAATAGGTTCGATGGCGCGCTGCATTGCGGATGAGGATGGCCAGCTCTGGGGGTCGTTGCGTCGACAAAACCGCAAAACGGCTCCGGAATGGCCAGCGTTACTGCACCGCGCGCACTTTCGCTAAGATGCGGGGCTTGGCACATCACGAGGGGTGGTCATGCAAACATCAATGCGCGTCGGTCGGCTTCAAAAGGGCATGTTTCGCAAACTTCCGCTGACGATCGCGATCGCCGCTCTCACCGTTGGCGTCGCCCAGGCAGCCGAAGCGCCGACCGCGAATGCCGCGCCCGCAATCACCGTCATCCACTGCGCGCACCTGATCGACACGGTCGCAGGAAAAATGCTGGGCGCGACCAGCATCGTCGTCGATGGCCAGCGCATCCGAGAAGTGGTGCCAGGTTCCATTGCCCGAGACGGTGCGAAGGTGGTCGAGATGCCGGCGAACGACACCTGCCTGCCGGGATTGGTCGATTCGCACACGCACTTGACGTCGCAGTTCAGCAAGAGCACGTACAGCGACCAATTCCATCTGAACCCCGCCGACTACGCGATCCAGAGCACGGTGTATGCGCGACGCACACTGCTGGCAGGCTTCACCACCGTACGCAACCTCGGCGAAAGCGACAACTCGTCCATTGCCTTGCGCAACGCGATCAACAAGGGCCAAATACCCGGACCGCGCATTTTCACCGCCGGCAAGTTCATCGGCACCACCGGCGGTCACGCCGATCCGACCGACGGCTACCGCTGGGACCTGCAGGGCGATCCGACACCCAAGGATGGCATCATCAACTCGCCGGCCGATGCCTGGAAGGCCGTGCGCCAGCATTACAAGGATGGCGCGGACCTCATCAAGATCATGCCCTCGGGCGGCGTACTGGACGAGAGTTCCAGTTCCGAAAACCCGCAGATGACGCTGGACGAAATCAAGGCGGTGGTCGCCGCCGCGCACGACTACGGGTTCACCGTGGCCGCGCACGCGCACGGCGCCGAAGCGATCCGCCGCGCGGTGATCGGCGGCGTCGATTCGATCGAGCATGGCACCTTCATGGACGACGAGGACATGAAGCTGATGAAGCAGCACGGCACCTGGTACGTGCCCACGATCATCGCCGGCGAATTCGTGATGGCCAAGGCGAAGGAAGGCTGGTACCCGCCGCAGGTCGCGCGCAAGGCGCTGGAAGTCGGACCGAAGATCATGGCCACCGCGGGCAAGGCCTACAAGGCCGGCGTCAAGATCGCGTTCGGCACCGATGCCGGCGTGTATCCGCACGGCGAGAACGCGCAGGAATTCGTGTACATGGTGCAAGCGGGCATTCCGCCGATGTACGCGATCCAGGCGGCGACCACGCACGCCGCGACGCTGCTGAAGCACTCGAATGATTTCGGCAGCATCGCCACCGGAAAATACGCAGATGTGGTGGCGGTGCCCGGCAATCCGCTGGACGACATTTCGCTCATGAAGAAAGTGGATTTCGTGATGAAGGCCGGCACCGTATACAAGCAGCACGACAAGCCCACCGGCGCGGCACTGAAGTCCAGCCTTGGAATGTAACGCCAGCGCCTCCAGTTATCCGGCCATGAACCTCAATCCCAAACCCGATGGCGCCGCGCCCGCCGACAGCTTCGTGTTCGAGGCTGGCGAAGCCAATTTCGAATCCGACGTGTTGCAGGCTTCCCTGCAAACGCCGGTGCTGGTGGATTTCTGGGCGACCTGGTGCGGGCCGTGCAAGACGCTCGGGCCGATCCTGGAAAAACTGGCCGGTGAGTACGCAGGCGGGTTCCGCCTCGCCAAGATCGACTGCGACAAGGAACAGCAGCTCGCCGGAATGTTCGGTGTGCGCAGCATCCCGACGGTGGTGCTGATCCAGGGCGGCCAGATCGTGGACGCGTTTTCCGGCGCGCTGCCGGAATCGCAGGTGCGCGAATTCCTGAAGCGCCACCACGTCGAACCCGCCTCGCGCATCGAAGCACCGGCGCAGGATGTCGAAGACGGCGCCGCCGCGCCTCCCGAAACCCCGGAGGCTGCGATCGCGCGCATCGAACAAGCGCTCGCTGCCGATCCCGACGATGCCGGCCTGAAGCTCGATCTCGCGTTGGCACGGGCACGCGGTGGCGACACCGCCAACGGGCAAGCCACGCTGGATGCCATGCCCGCCGATCTGGCCGAGGATGACCGCGCCAAAGCGCTCGCGGCGCTGCTGGCGATGCAACAGTCGCTTGCGGAAATACCGCCGGCGGCGGAATTGCTGGCGCGCGTGGAACGCGATCCGCGCGACTTCATCGCGCTCGACGGGCTGGGCGTGCGTCAACTGCTGGGCGGCGACGCCGCCGACGCCATGCAACGTTGGTTGGCGATCCTCGCCGCCGATCGCGCCTGGAACGACGGATTGGCTCGCAAGCGCCTCCTCGACGCGTTCCGGATCGTACACGACGAAACGCTGGTTTCGACCACCCGTCGCAGGATGTCGTCGTTGCTGTTCTGACCTCGAAGATGCGCGCGCGTACCCTGCGGCGGTTGATGAACCTGTGGCCGCCGTTCCTTGCCAACGGCATCCGGGTACTCGCCATCGCAGACGACTGGTCGCGGGCCCGTGTCGTGCTGAAGCTGCGACCGTGGAATCGCAACTACGTTGGAAGCCAATTCGGCGGCAACCTGTTCGCGATGACCGATCCGTTCTGGATGGTGCTGGCGCTGCACCGTCTGGGACCCGACTATTACGTCTGGGACAAGACTGCCACCATCGAATTCGTCGCGCCCGCACGCGAGCACGTGTTCGCCGAATTCCATCTCGATGATGATGCCGTGGCGCTGCTCCGCCGCGAAGCCGCCTCCGGCGACAAGGTGCTGCACTGGTTCGAAACCGAAGTCGCCAGCGCCTCCGGCGAGGTGGTCGCACGGGTGCGAAAGCAGCTCTATGTGCGGCTCAAGCCGCGGGCACGGGGCGCTCACCCATCCTGATACCGGCTTGGTTCCCGCGGCCCGGCACGCGGCGACTGGCATTTTTCGTGCATGCAGCCAACCCGAGATGCGTCCGGGCGTTGATTGCAGCGGTGGGATGACAACGCCCGCAACGGGCGCGCATGGATCGCGGTCCACGGCCAGCGTACAGTGTCTGCGGAAATATGAACGACACCACTCCCCATCAGCTCGAGGTTCCAGGGTACCGATTGGTCCGGCCCATCGGCACCAGCGGCGTGGCGAGCGTGTACGAGGCAACGCAGCGGTCACTCGAGCGCCAGGTTGCGATCAAGCTCTGGCGGCCGATGGACGACAATGCCCTCGGACGTTTTGAACAACTGCTCCGGACCAACGCACGGCTCTCGCACCCTAATATCGTCGGCATCCACCAGATCGGGCGCACCGAGGACGGGCGCCTGTTCCATTCGATGCCGTTCCTGCTGAGCATCGGTCTTTCCTCGCACAACCTTCGCCTCAAGCCATTGAAGGTCGCTGCACTGTTGCGCGCCCTGCTCGACGTGCTCGGCTACGCGCATCGCCGCGGCATCGTGCACGGCGGCATCAAGGCTTCCAACGTTTTGCTTGACCAGCGCGGCCACGCGCGCCTGGCCGATTTCGGCATCGCCCGGTGCACCGCCGAACTCGGGCTGCGACATTCGTCGGCAGCGGCCTACCTGAGTCCCGAGCAGGCGCGTGGCGAAGCCCCGGGCCAGCGCTCCGATCTGTACAGCATCGGCATCCTGGCCTTTGAGTTGCTGACCGGCTCGCCGCCCTACCAGCGCGGCGATGCGGTATCCACCGCGATCGCGCACGTGGAGCAACCGGTACCACGGCTGCCGCCCATGGTCGGTGGCTGGCAGGCGTGGATCGACAAGGCGCTCGCCAAGCCGGCCGAGCAGCGTTTCCAGAGCGCGGAGGAAATGGCGGACGCGTTGTCCGCGATCGACGGGCGACGACGGATCCGGCCGGCGGTGGCGGTCGGCTCGCGCTGGCGTGCCCCGACCTGGGCGATCGCCGGTGCCGCGGTGGGGGCGGCGCTGGTACTGGCGGTGGGCGCGTGGGCTACCTGGCGTTCGCTTCCGAGGAATGATGCCGCGGCCATCCCCGAACCGGTCGTGATCGCAGCGAAAGCCGCGACCACGTCGCCACCTGCGTCGGCGCCCCCCGCGGCAAGCACCTCCCCGTCGATCGAGGACCGCACCTACGCCCTGGTCAGGCAGGCGGCCGCGCTGCGCGCCGGCGGGCACCTGTTTACACCGGCCAGCAACAACGCCGCGGACAAATATCTCGCAGCATTGGCACTGGACCCCGGGAACCCGGCCGCGACTGCCGGCGTGGACGCGATGCTGGCGACACTTCGCCAGCACCTCGCCGGGGCCTGGAAAGACGCACGCGTGCCGCGGGCCGTCGTCCTGCTGAAGCGCGCGGACCTGCTGGCAGACCATTCGGGCCCGGTGGCTCGCCGCGGATGGAACGCCGACCGGAAGAACCTCGCACAGCACGTCGGCGACGCGATGGTCGCCGCGGCCGACAAGCGGGACGCATCCCTGCTCGCCGAACTGAAACCCCTCGCCAGCGCATTGCCCGCGACCTACCCCTCCGGATTCGACCTGGCCGCCGCAGAACGGCGCGCGGCCAACCCTGTCGCCGGCGACCGGCTGCATGATGAAGGCGGTCCGGTGCTTGTCTACGTGCCGGCATCCGGCGAGGCGCCGGCCTTCGCCATCGAGCGCGTGGAGGTCACCCGCGGCGACTACGCGGCATTCGCACGCGCGACCCATCGCGCAGATTCGCGGTGCCTGGAGGCCTACAACCCGTTCTCGCGGCTGCGCCACCTGACCTGGAAGAATCCGGGTTTCAAGCAAGGCAACGATCATCCGGTCGTATGCGTGAGCTGGAACGACGCGGCGGCATACGTCGCATGGTTGTCCAAGGCCACCGACCAAACCTATCGGCTGCCGGCCAGCAGCGAATGGCTGCGCGCGGCGCAGGGACTCCCGAAGGGCACCCCATGCCAGCTCGGCGACGTCGATGACGTCAGCCGCCAAAGCTCGATGGACAACGACCGCCTGTCGTGCAACGACGGGGCCGCCCGGACCGCGGCCGTCGGGCATTACCTGCCGAGCAGCGCGGGCGTTTACGACATGTACGGCAATGTAAGCGAATGGGTGGCGGGTGGCAGCAAGGGCGAACGGGTGTTCCGCGGACTTTCCTGGCGCGACGGCGGCCAGGGCAAGCCGCTCGGGCGGCGCGGCACGGCCGACAGCAACGTCGGCTACACGAATGTCGGGTTCCGCGTCGTGCGCGTGATCGATGCCGCGCACAAGCCGCCGCCGCTGGTGGACGCAGACCGATAAGCCGGTAACGTCGGGGCTTTTTGCAGGTTGGCGCTGAGCGCAGCGAAACCCAACGACATCCAACGCTTGTTGGGCTTCTCCCGAACAAGTTCGGGATCAACCCAACCTACCAAATCACGATACAGGCGACGTCGCCGTGCTCTTGTAGGTTGGCGCTGAGCGCAGCGAAGCCCAACGACATCCAACGCTTGTTGGGCTTCTCCCGAACAAGTTCGGGATCAACCCAACCTACCAAATCACGATGCAGGCGACGTCGGGGTGCTCTTGTAGGTTGGTGCTGAGCGCAGCGAAGCCCAACGGCTTTCGAAGCATCCGACGCCTGTTGGGCTTCTCCCCGGAACAAGTCCGGGATCATCTGAACCTGCCGAAATGTGCGGGTTGTCTCCGGCAAGTGCTCCGGATGCATGACTTGTGGCGTATGACGATCGGCACGTCCACGCGCATACTCGGGCGTCCCCGAGCGCAGCCAGGCGATCGGGTTTCCCTTCGACCAGACCATTTCGATCAGATCAGCCGGGAGCGTCCATGAAAACCAATCGTCTCGCCGTTGCCCTCGCTTCGCTGCTGCTGTGCAGCGCCTCCGCCTTCGCAGCGCCTCCAGCCAGCTCCAGCAGCTCGGCGCAAAGCAGCACCAGCACCGGACAGCATGAAAGCCTGATCCAGCGTCTGTCGCAGCCGATGTCGTCCACGACCCACGGCACCGTCACCGTCGAGGGCAAATCGATCAGCTATCAAGCGGTCGCCGGCACGCTGGTGATCGACGGCACCGGTTCCAAGGAATCCACGCCCGAAATCGCGATGAGCTACTTCGCCTACTTCAAGCAGGGCGTCGACCCATCCAAGCGCCCGATCACCTTCATCTACAACGGCGGCCCCGGTTCCTCGACGATGTGGCTGCACATGGGCGCATGGGGCCCGAAGCGGGTCGTGACCAACGACCACACCCATACCCCTGCCGCTCCGTACCAACTGGTCAACAACGACTACAGCCTGCTGGACGCCAGCGACCTGGTGTTCATCGACATGCCCGGCACCGGCTTTGGCCGGCTGTTGCCGCAGGGCAAGGACGACGACGCACGCGCCAAGGACCGCAAGGACCTGGCCAAGGCGACTTGGGGCATCGACGGCGACGCCGAGGCGTTTTCCCACTTCATCACCCAGTTCCTGTCCAAATACAACCGGTGGAACTCGCCGAAGTTCCTGTTCGGCGAAAGCTACGGCACCACGCGGTCCGCCGTGCTGTCCTACAAGCTCCTGACCGACAAGAGCATCGGCCTCAACGGCGTCGTGCTGCTGTCGTCGATTTTGAACTGGAACATCAGCGTCGACTTTCCGCAGGCCGACCCCGGCGTGAAC
>JBOHYO010000456.1:0-6356 GCA_050737935.1 Rhodanobacteraceae bacterium | reverse complement strand
CCTCGAGGATGCGCTGCAACCGGTGCTGCAGAGCGACGGCGAGCTTGCGCCCGCGGATCTGGAACTCGAACTGGCGCGGCAATTGCGCCTGGCCGGGCCGTGGGGACAGGGATTTGCAGCGCCGCTGTTCGACAATCTGTTCGAATGCGCAGCGCAGAAGTCCGTGGGCGCCGACGGTGCGCACCGGCGCCTGCGCTTGCGCGACCCGCGCGACGGCCGCTTGCACGGCGCGGTGTGGTTCCACGCGGGCGGTGACATTCCGCAGGGCGTGCCGCTGCGCGTGGCGTTCGAATTGATGATCGACGAATGGCAGGGCCGCGAGTCGTTGCGGCTGTTGCTGCGGCATTGGGAGACAGCGTAGCCCGGATGGAGCGAAGCGCAATCCGGGGAATTGTCGCGCCGATGATCCCGGATTGCGCCGCCGCCCGCCAATGGCAGGCGCAGCTGCATCCGGACTTCGCGTTACCGCTTGCGCGCCAAGGTGAGGCCATCGCCGATCGGCAACAGTGCCATGTCGATGCGTTCGTCACCGTGCAGTTTGTCGTTCAATGCCTGCAGCGCGCGCGTGTCATCGTCTTGCGCAGGTTTGGCGACGTCACCGCCCCACAAGGTATTGTCGAAGGCGATCAGGCCGCCGGCGCGGACCAGTTGCAGGCATCGTTCGTAATAGCCGTCGTAGCCAGCCTTGTCGGCATCGATGAATGCGAAGTCGTAGCGGCCCTCCTCGCCCGCGGCCAGTCGTGCCTCCAGCGTTTCGAGCGCGGGCGCGATTACCAACTCGATCTTGTTCGCCACACCGGCCCGCTGCCAGTACGGTTTGCCGATCGAGGTGTATTCGTCGCTGATGTCGCAGGCGAGGATCTTGCCGTCCGCGGGCAATGCGAGCGCGACGGTCAGCGCGCTGTAGCCCGTGAAGGTCCCGATCTCGATGGCGCGCCTGGCGCCGATCAGCTTCACCAGCAATTGCATGAACTGGCCTTGCTCGGGCGAAATCTGCATGCCGCCGCGCGGATGCTCGGCGGTCGCCTTGCGCAACGCGATTTGCTCCGGATGCTCGCGCACCGAGTGGTCGAGCAGATATTGATACAGCGTGTCGTCGAGGTTGATCGTGCGGCGGGACATGGCGGCTTCCGGCTGGGGTGCTTGCGCATTATCGCGCGGTGCCGCGTGTTTCGGCGTACCCTTGGGTTTTCCCCCGCAGGAGATCGTGCCATGGTTTCCCTGATCTGCCGGAAGCTTGTTTTGTTCGGGTGCGCCGCGTTGCTTGCCGGCAGCGCGTTCGCCGCGGGACCGATCGGGGCGTCCGGCAACACCAACGCGATGTTGAAGGAAGCCGTCGCCGGCCACTGGCGCGCGCCCATCAACAAGGCGCGCGACCAGTATCGGCACCCGATCGCGACGCTGGAATTCTTCGGCATCAAGCCGGACATGACGGTGATCGAACTCTCGCCGGGCGGCGGCTGGTACACCGAGATCCTGGCGCCGTTCCTGTACGAGGATGGCCATTTGATCGAAGCCGCCCCGCCGTCGCGCGACAACGCGCCAACCCATTTCGAGCAGAAGTTGAAGGCCGAGCCCAAGGTTTACGGCCACATCGCGAAAGTGGTGCCTTTCTCGCCGCCGGATCATGTGAATCTGGGGCCGGATGGATCGGCCGACATGGTGCTGACCTTCCGCAACACCCACGACTGGTTGAACCGCAGCCCCGAGACCCTGGATGCGGTGTTCCAGGCGGCTTACAAGGTGCTGAAACCCGGCGGCGTATTCGGCGTGACCGAGCATCGCGCCAAGCCGTTTGCCGATGCGACGGAAAGCTCGAAAAAGCTGCACCGCATCCCCGAGGACTACATGATCGAAGCCGGGTTGCGTGCCGGTTTCCGCCTGGCAGGTATTTCGGAAATCAACGCGAATCGGAAGGATCCCGAAGATATCAACGTGCATCGCCTGCCGCCCGACCTCGCCGGTCCGGACGCCGAACACGCGAAGATGAAGGCGATCGGCGAGTCCGATCGGATGACGCTGAAATTCGTGAAACCATGATTCGCCAAGGAGAAGGCCCATGAGCAAGGGACATCCCGTCATCGCGGTGCTGGTCGGAAGCCTGCGCAAAGGTTCGTTCAACAAGCAATTGGCGCATGCCCTGGAGAAGATCGCCGGCGACCGCGCCGAGTTCCGCCATATCCGGATCGACGACCTTCCGCTCTACAACCAGGATTTCGATGCCGACTATCCTGCGGTGTGCGAGGCGCGCAAGGAGGAAATCAGGGCAGCGGACGCGATCCTGTTTGTCACGCCCGAGTACAACCGCTCGATTCCCGGGGTGCTGAAGAATGCGATCGACGTGTGCTCACGCCCCTACGGTACCAATGCGTTTGCCGGCAAGCCGGGGGCGGTGATCGGGACCTCGGCGGGCGCGATGTCGACTGCGCTGGCGCAGCAGCACCTGCGCAACATCTGCGTGTTCCTGGACATCCCGATGCTGCAGCAGCCCGAAGCCTTCATCCATTACAAGGAAGGCCTGTTTGGCGACGACGCTTCGGTCACCGACGAAAGCGTCCACAAGTTCCTCTCGGGCTTCATCGACAAGTACCTCGCTTGGGTGGGCCGGTTCTCCTAGCCGCCGCGTTGAGGCGGTCCCGCGAGCGAGGGTCGCGTCCGCCTCGCCATCATGGCGGTCATGTGAGCCGCGATGGCAGGACCAAGGTGAAAGGCCTGAAAAAGCCGCCCAGGATCACGCGCAACAACCATCGATCGCGTCGTATGCGGTAGTGCACGCTGCGCGACCTTTCGGCACATCAAGTGGTACAGGATTTTATCCGCAAGTGTCGGATGGCTTTACAAATCGATACGTCGGCAGGAGATATTCCAGATAACGACTCGCGTGTAATACATTGCCGGATAAGCAATTGAGAAATTTTGGCATGTATCTTGCTGTAATTCCGGCGTTTCAGCATGCTTCCAGGTCATAATCTCGAAAGCAGTCCCGCATTGATTCAGTGCGCTCGCGAGATGTTGCATCCCGGAGCACCGAGGCTGTACCTCTATCCCGAATGCGGGGCAAGGAGAAGAACGTCATGTTTCGTTCATCGCGCACCAATTTCCTGGCGTCGCTCGCAGCCGCAACTCTCCTGGCCGGCCTCTTGCCCGCCGTCGCCAACGCGACTTCGATCAACCTTAGCGGCACCGTCCGCGACTTCAATTCCTGGGGCACCACCTACGATGGCGTCGCGGGCCATCCCGATTTCGAGAATCACCTGGGCGCCGAAACCGGCATCGTCGAATCCGTGCTGGGCGTCGACGGCAAGCCGGTATACAACAGCGCCAAAAGCCATTCGACGGTCGCCAGCGCTGCATCGTTCTATCAGTGGTATCACGACGACCCCAGCGTCAACAGGTCGGCGTCGATCAGCATCGAACTCAGCCAGATCAGCCCGACCCTGTATCAATTCAGCAGCAACTCTTTCTTTCCCATTGACGGCCAGTTGCTCGGTCAGACAACGGATGGCCACAACTTCGGCTTTACCACCGAATGGCACACCACGTTCACCTACTTGGCGGCGAACAACGACACTTTCTCGTTCACCGGCGACGACGATGTCTTCGTTTTCATCAACAACCAACTCGCCATTGATCTCGGTGGCGTGCATGCCGCCGAGAGCGGTTCGGTGAACCTGAACGACATTGCTGCCTCTTTCGGGTTGACGTCAGGCGACCTATACGACATCGACGTGTTCCAAGCCGAACGGCACACTACGCAATCCAATTTCACCATCACTACGTCGCTCGCGCTGCACGATGTGCCGGTGTCTGTGCCGGAGCCTGGTTCGCTCGGGCTGATGGGGAGCGGCGTCCTGGTTCTGCTCGGTCTGGGCTTCATGCGCCGCAAGCGCCCTGCCTAGGCGGTGTCCGCGTCCTACGAAAAGCCCGCGCGATGCGCGGGCTTTTTTGTCGGCGCTTACTGCCTGTATGTGGACAGCCCCGGTGGCGCCGAATAGACGCCGCACTTCATGGGGGAAATAAAGCTGCCCAGTTGCGCCAGCATATTTGCATGTGGTCCGCAGTCGCTGTGCGCAACCAATCCGGACATTGATGTCGAAATCCACAACGCAATGCCTCTTCCGGGCCGGGAACGCAAGGACTGGATTGCGGATGCTCGACGCGCATAGGCACGCGATCCTGACACGCTTCAGCGCTTGATCGTCGCGTCGTCGTCGTTGCGCCCATCCCAAGCATCACGATGGCGATGGTGGTGCGGCCGGTGCACCAGCGTGAACAGCCCCCCAAGGATCACGAACAGCGGCCACCAAGTGCCCCAGTCGAGGCCCAACAGGAACATCACGGCGACCAGCACCACGGCGCCAGAGGCCAAGAGGTAATACACGGCTTCCGCGTCCAGGCGCCCGCGCGCGCGGTACACCTCCCAGGCGCGCGACATCGGGGCCGCCGCGGCGATGAGGATGAAGAGCGCCCACCAGTTGCCGTTGAAGAGGAAGTGGAGCGAATACCCGAGATTGTTCAACAGGAACAATACCCCGACCGCGACGATGACTGCGGCCGGAAAGATGCGCCACTCGTATGAGCGGGACGACTGTCGGGAGGGTTCGGTGGTCATGGCGCTGGTTCCTCGTTCAATGGAGGCAACGTTACGCCGCCCTCGGTTTCGGCGCCAGTGACAGTCGTCAGCAGGCGGCGCTGACGCATGCGGGCACGGCTTTGCTACCATTCGCCTCCTTTCGCGAGCGACGCAGCCCCATGATCGAAAGCAACCCGATCCGTGCCCACATCGAGGACTTGCGCGAGCGCGTGGAATCGCTCAGGGGGTATCTTTGACTACCCTGCCAGGCGCGAACGCCTCGAGGAAGTAATTCGCGAACTGGAAAGCCCGAACGTCTGGGACGACCCGCAGCGCGCCCAGGATCTCGGCCGCGAGCGCGCGCGACTGGCCGAGTTCGTGGAGGGGCTGGACCAGATCACGCATGGCCTCGACGATGCCGGCGAGTTGCTGGAACTGTCCGCCGACGAAGACGACGACGACTCGCTGGAGTCGGTCGCGAGCGACGTCGACGCGTTGGAAAAGCATGTTGCCCAACTCGAATTCCACCGCATGTTCGCGGGCGAGATGGATTCGGCCAACGCATTCGTCGATATCCAGGCTGGCGCCGGCGGCACCGAGGCGCAGGACTGGGCCGAGATGCTGTTGCGCATGTACCTACGCTGGGCCGAGGGTCGTGGCTGGCAAGCCGAGTTGCTGGAGGCATCGGCGGGCGAGGTCGCGGGCGTCAAGTCGGCGACGTTCCGCGTGGCCGGCGACTACGCCTATGGCTGGCTCAAGACAGAAATCGGCGTGCACCGGCTGGTGCGCAAGTCGCCGTTCGATTCCGACAACCGCCGGCATACCAGTTTCGCATCGGTGTTCGTGTCTCCCGAGGTGGACGACGACATCGACATCGAGATCAATCCTGCCGACCTGAAGACCGATGTTTATCGTTCGTCCGGCGCCGGCGGCCAGCACGTCAACAAGACAGAGTCGGCCGTCCGGATCACGCACATGCCGTCGGGTATCGTGGTGGCCTGCCAGACCGAGCGTTCGCAACACGCCAACCGCGATCGCGCGATGAAGATGTTGCGTGCCAAACTGTACGAAGCCGAGATGCAGAAGCGCAATGCCGAAAAGGCCGCCGTGGAAGCCACCAAGTCCGACGTCGGCTGGGGCAGCCAGATTCGCAATTACGTGCTTGACCAGTCGCGCATCAAGGACCTGCGGACCGGCATCGAGCGCACCGACACCCAGCGGGTGCTGGATGGTGACCTCGACGAATTCATCGAGGCCAGTTTGAAGATGGGCCTTGAAGCCGGCGCCAAGAGGGCGGACGCGTAGAGCATTCGTCCATTTTTCCTTCTCGCACCGGGGAAAGGGGCGCGAAGCGCCGCTTTTTCTTTTGCGCGAAGCGCCGGATGAGGGTCCGGTACGATGCGCAAGGATCACACAACAGAGCACCAGGCCGGGAAATGTCAGAAGCCAACGATCAGGTCGCCACGCCAGCGGTGGACGAAAACAAGCTCATCGCCGAGCGTCGCGAAAAGCTTCGGGCGCTGCGTGGGCAGGGCATTGCATTCCCGAACGACTATCGCCCGGATGCATTGGCCGGCGATTTGCAGCGCGAAACCGAAGGCCAGGACGCAGCCGTGCTTGCCGACGGTGCGCGTCGGGTACGGATCGCCGGGCGCCTGCTCGGCAAGCGCGTGATGGGCAAGGCCAGTTTCGCGCGGCTGCAGGACACGACCGGTTCGATCCAGTTGTTCCTGCAGAAGGATGCGCTCGGCGACAGCTACGATGCGTTCAAGGGCTGGGATGT
>JBOHYO010000455.1:0-7153 GCA_050737935.1 Rhodanobacteraceae bacterium | reverse complement strand
GGGTGGCCCTTGGCGACGTCGGAGCGCGTCAGCACCACTTCGGCGCCCATCGCCGTCAGATTGAAGATCTTCTCGCGGCTCATCTTGTCCGGAACCACGAGGATCAACTTGTAGCCCTTGGCCTGCGCGACGAGCGCGAGCCCGAGGCCGGTGTTGCCGGCGGTGCCTTCGACCAGCGTCGCACCCGGCTTGATCTTCCCGGCCTTCTCGGCGCCTTCGATCATCGACAAGCCGATACGGTCCTTGATCGAGCCGCCAGGATTCGCTGATTCCAGCTTCAGGAACAATTCGCACGGGCCGGTATCGAGCCTTCGCACGCGCACCATCGGCGTGTGACCGATCAGTTCGAGGACGCTGTCGACGATCATGTGGAATCCGCAATGCGACTATGGTGTCCGGAGCATGGCAAACGCCCGCTCCGCATCGCACATCATAGCGGAGGCTGGCGGCACGGCCTTGTGCATCCAGGGACGGCTCAAGTTTCCACACGACGCAGCAAATCGCGCATAGCATCCCTCCAGCCCGCTGCGTAGCGTCCATAACGACCACTGGCAGTCTCGCGCAATACGGTGGCGGCGCGCCTCCAGATGCCACCCTGCAGCGATCCGCGTGCACGCAGATGACAGAGTTTTTCAGCTGTTCGGTGTGGACTGGATTGCGATACCCGCGCGCCGAGTGCTTGGAGCCGCTCATGCAGTGTCTCGTCACGCGCGATCAACCTGTCGATCATGGCAGGACGTGGCTTCACCAGGTCCCGCCACTTCGCCGCCAAGGCGCGGTCGTGCATGCCGAGCTGGTTTTTGGCGTGTTGACGGTAATCGATCAACGGCTCTTCGATGCAATCGAAGCCGCCTCGCGCCGCAGCGATGATCGCGAGCCACTCGTCGTGCACCCAGCCTTTCGGGATCGGCAGCGCATCGGCAAGCAGGTCCCGCCGCAGCGCGATGGTCGCCCCGGTCGCCAGACTGCGGCGCAACAGCACCCCGAATCCATCACCGGAATGGATCCGCCGCAGCTCGCCGCGGGTGACGCGCAATACATCGAACAGCGTTCGCTGGAGAGCGGCGCCATCGGCATCGATGCGCCGGGCGTCGCCGCATAGCAATAACAATCCGGCTCGCCGCTCGAACCATTCCACTTGCGTAGCCAGCTTGCCTGGATGCCACAGATCGTCCTGGTCGCACAGGAACAGCACATCACCGGACGCGGCCCGGAGCGCCGTCTCGAAGTTCGCGACGTAGCCCAGGTTCCGCTCGCCGCGGATACACCGCACGACGATACCGCATGCTTCGGCCTCGGCGGCCAGGCTCGCCAGCAGCTCGGGCGTGGCGTCGGTCGAGGCATCGTCGCGCACGATGATTTCGTCCGGCAGCCGTGACTGACCAAGCAGGCTGTCCCATTGGGTTTCAAGAAATCGTGCACCGTTGAAGGTGCAAAGGACGATGGATGTCGACAGCGCCATGGCCGCGCGATTGTCGCCGCGCCAGTGCAGACTTCAAAGCCCCAAACGCAAACCGGCCCGCGCATGGCGGGCCGGCAGGAATTCTCTTGGATGTTCGGGGCGCGTCAAGCGGTGCCGATTTCGCTCCACATTCGGGTCAGGCGATCCTTGAGCTGCAGCTTTTCCTTCTTCATGCCGTGCAACCGATTGTCATGGATGGGCAGTACGCCGAGTTCCGCATCATGGACCTTGCTGTCCAGCTCCTGGTGGTACTGATAAAGGCGGCGGAACTCGGGATTCGCCTTCATCACCGCGTCTATATGATCTTTCTGCTGTTGTTCGAACATGGAGCAGCCTCCTCTTGCGTGGCGAACGCGGGACGGGAAATGGCGCGCACGAAACCACTTCCACGCGCCGCCGCTGCGGGGCATGGAAACGGGACTGGTGGGGGATTCATGCGATGGCGCCTCGGGGCCGGCTGGAGGCCGACCTTGGGGTGACCCTACTACGACCGGAAGGGCTTGGCAACCGGATTTCACCAAGGGCGTCCAGAGGCCGTGCCACCCGACTATCTACCTGATTTAAAACGCGTTGTTTGCAATATCGACCCGAAGCCACGGTTGCGTAAAGTCAGGCCATGGACGGGCCGTTCCGATGCCAAATGATGCGAGGACTGGACCGTCACCCAACGGCTCGGAGGCGCGGCGATCATGGGCGGTCGCACTACTGTGCCCGAACGTCGATTTCGGTGCCGTTGGCTGCGTGTGCCACTTTCCAGACCGTCACCTTTTCGGCCCCCGCGGCCACCAGCGCGGCTTGGACCGCCACCGCACGGCGCCCCGCGAGCACGCGCCCGCTGCTGGACGCTCGCGGCTCGACCACGATGCGTCCGCTCTGGTGCGCGCGCGCGAAATCCGCGACACGGCTCCGCGCGGCCGCGGTCAAGTCGTCCGAGCCGCTCGAAAACGATGTCGACGACAGGCTCAGGCTGCCCGCGCCGCTCGAGGTCCCGGTTCCGCTGGCCTGAAGCGCCTTGGTGGCGGCCTCGGCGAGCTTGGCTTCCTTGCGCGCCAGCGCCGCGGCGCGGGTTTGCGCGGCGGCTAGCTTGTTCGCCTGCTCGGCCTCGGCCTGCGCCTGCTGCGCTTGCTGGGTCGCCTGCGCGCCCTGTTCCTGGAGCATCTGGGCCTGCTGGACCGCGGCCTCGTATTGCAGGCGCTGGCGAGCGAGTTCGGCGCGCGCGGCGGCGGCATCGGCCTGGCTCGCCTGCAGCATGATCTGGTCGTGCGCGCGCTGCAGCTCGTCCAGCTTCGCGCGGTCGGCGTCGGCCTTCGCCGAAGCCTCGGCCAGCGCTACCCGTTGCTCGGCCATGAACAGGGCATGCTCGTGCCCGCCGCGGCCGGCATTCTCCAGTTCCCCGATGGCGTCACGCGCCAGCGTGCGCTGCGCGAACGCGTACTGGCCGAGCACGGGATCCGCACCCAGACGTTCGAGTTGCGCCGACAGCCTTGCGACGTCGGGATCGGGCGTGGCGGCCTGCGCGGAGAGGGCCGCGAACGCGGCGATCACCGCAGCGCCCATGGCAATGGCGAAAATGATGCGGGTCATGGACGCACCCCCGAATCCGGATTTCCCGCGGTGCTGGCGGGCGGCGGCATCGCCGTACTGGCCGCCGGTACCGGCACGCCCGGCTGGCCGAGCTGGATGGGCGGCAGGTCCACGCTGCCATTGCCTGCTGACGAGGCCGACCCGGGCGGCGAAGCCACCGCTTGCTGGGCCGCGGCCGCCGCGGTCTGGCGGCGTTCGAGATCAGCCTGGAGACCCGCGTTCACGGAAGTCTGCTGGCTGATTTGCGCATCAAGTTGCGCCACTCCGGCGCGCGCCCGCGCGGTGGCGGCGGCGGCCTCGGCCTCCTGGGCCTTGTCGGTCGCCTTGCCGTTGTCGCCATTGGCGCTGAACTGCTGCGCCGCCGCGAGACGGCGTTCAGCATCGGCCAAGGCCTCGGGGGCGGTGGTCGCCGCGCCCGCGGTGCGTGCGGCGCGAATTTCCGACTGGGCACGGTCCATGAGCTGCATCGGGGGAGGCAGGGTGGCACACGCGGCAATCATCGCCGCAAGTGCAGTCGTCAGCACGAGACCGGGGTAATGGATTTTTCGCCGCGTGCATGTCATAAACAACACTCCGGGGTGCATGGCCGCATTGTCGGCGTACCATTCCGGCATTGCAACGCCGCGGGCGGCGTGTGCAGATTTCCTGATCGGGGCGAAAGATGGATATCGGATACTTCCTCAAGCTGATGATGGATCGCGGCGCATCGGACATGTTCCTTTCCACCGGCACGCCCGTGCACATCAAGATCGAGGGCAAGCTGGCAGCGTTGGGCACCTCGCCCCTGCCGTCGGGCATGGTCAAGAAGATCGCCTATTCGCTGATGGACGAGGGCTCGGTGCCGAGGTTCGAGCGCGAACTCGAATACAACATGGCGCTCGCGGTGAAGGACGTCGGCCGTTTCCGGGTCAACGTGTTCAAGCAACGAGGCGAGGTCGCGCTGGTGATCCGGGCGATCAAGAGCGACATCCCTTCGATCGAGGACCTGCTGCTCCCGCAGATCTACAAGAAGCTGATCATGGAACCGCGCGGCCTGATCCTGGTGGTCGGCGCGACCGGATCGGGCAAGTCGACCACGCTGGCCTCGATGATCGACTACCGCAACCACAACTCGGCAGGTCATATCCTCACGATCGAGGATCCGATCGAGTTCCTGCACCGCCACAAGAAGTCGATCGTCAACCAGCGCGAGGTCGGCCTCGACACCCATAGTTACCACGAGGCGCTCAAGAATGCGATGCGCGAGGCGCCGGACGTGATCCTGATCGGCGAGATCCGCGACACCTACACCATGGATGCCGCGATCGGATTCTCCGAGACCGGCCACATCTGCCTCGCGACGCTGCACTCCAACAACGCCGACCAGACCATCGAGCGCATCCTCAACTTCTTCCCCGAGCCCGCGCACAAGAACATTCTGATGAACCTGGCGCTGAACCTGAGGGCGATCATTTCGCAGCGCCTGGTAATCGGCAAGGACGGCCATCGCCGCCCCGCGACCGAAGTCCTGATCAACACTCCGCACATCCGCGACCTGCTGCGCCGCGGCGAGATCCACGAGGTGAAGCTGGCGATGGAACGCAGCCTCGAGGAAGGCATGCAGACCTTCGACCAGTCGCTCTACCGGCTCTACAAGGAAGGCACGATCGATCTTGAGGAAACGCTCTCCAAGGCCGACTCTCGCGACGGCCTCGCGCTCAAGATCCGTCTCGCCGAAGGCGCGGGCGGCAACGACCTGCCGCAGGACGATCCCTACGGACTGGGCGTAGGCTGACGCGGCTCCGGCCCGGCGCCCCGGGAAGGCGTTACGACAAGCCCTGTCTTATGCCGCGCCGTCCCACGGTGCGAGAAGCGTTTGTAGGAGCCGGCCATGCCGGCGACCGCCCCCGGATATACGGGTTGCGCGCATGGCGCGCTCCTACGCCCACAAAATAATGTCAGTGGATCCGGCAGAAGCAATACGCGTACGTCGTCGGCTTGCCGGGCTGCGCGTGCTCAAGCATGGACAGCGCCGGCGCCAGATCCGGCACCGCCGCCAGCCAGGAAGCAGGCAGACGCACGCCGAGGGATGCCAGTGCCCGCGCCGTCGCGCTGTTGCCGACGCCTTCGAAGAAACGTTGCAAGGGACTGCTCGGTGGCTCGAGGTAGCGGACGGCGAAATCGTTTCCGAGCTTGGCCGCGCCGGCTGCGTAGGCGATGGCATCGCGCAATCCGCCCATCTGGTCCACCAGCCCGCGCTCCAGCGCCTGCGCACCGGTCCATACCCGGCCCTGCGCGATCGAATCGATGTCGGAGTAACTCTTGCCGCGCGCCTTGGCCACGTTGCCGACGAATTCGCGGTAACCCCGGTCGATCGTGCTCTGGATCATCGCACCGAGCGCGGGATCGAGCGGACGGCGGATGTCGAACGCACCGGCGAGCGGCGTGGTGCCTTGGCCTGCGGTATTGATGCCGAGTTTGGCGAGCCCGTCGGACGCCGTGAAATACAGCCCGAAGATCCCGATCGAACCGGTGATGGTGTCGGGCTCGGCGAAGATGCGATTGGCGTTCATCGAGATCCAGTAGCCGCCACTCGCCGCCACATCGCCCATCGATACCACCACCGGCTTGCCGGCCCGCTCGGCCAGCACCACTTCACGCCGGATCTGCTCGGCGGCAAAGGCTCCGCCGCCGGGCGAATTCACCCGCAACACGATCGCGCGAACATTGCGGTCCGCGCGCGCCTGGCGGATCAGCGCGGCGGTGGATTCTCCGCCGATCTTGCCGGCCGGCTGCCTTCCGGGAACGATGTCGCCTTCAGCCACGATCACCGCGATCTGCGGCTTGCCGATTCCGGGCGACATGGCCTGCGGCAGATAGTGCGCGAGGTCGACCGCGCGAAAACCGGTGCCGTTGTCGGTCGCGACGCCGTGCTTCTGCATCATCCGCACCATGTCCTGGCGGGTGGCGAGTCCGTCGACCCAGTGGAACTTCAGTGCGAGCGCGGCCGTGTTGCCGTGGAGCGCAGGGATTTCGGTGGGCAGCGCGTCGATCTCCTTGTCCAGGGTCGCGGGATCGATCTGGCGCAGCTTGCCGACTTCGGCGAGCCACGTGTTCCACAAGCCGCCCATCCAGTACTTGTCGGCGGCGAGCGCCGCCTGCGATGGCGCGTCGAGGATGAATGGCTCGGCCGCCGACGTGTACTCGCCGACCCGGAACAGGTGCGCGGTCACGCCGAGCTTGTCGAACAGGCCCTTGAAATAACTTCGGTAGTCGGACAGCCCGGTGATCGAGACGGATCCGGCGGGATCGAGATACACCTCGCTTGCGTGCGCGGCCAACAGGTATTGCATCTGGCCGAAGTCGGTGCCCCACGCGATCACCGGCTTGCTGGCCGCGCGGAAGCGATCGAGCGCCGCACCCACGTCCTCCAGCGCGCCCATGCCGCCGAACTGCAGTTCGGAAGGATCGAGCAGGATCCGGGTGATCCGCGCATCGTGCGCAGCATGGTCGATCGCGGCCACGAGGTCGCGCACCTGTATCT
Organism: Rhodanobacteraceae bacterium; assembly: GCA_050737935.1. Taxonomy (GTDB): domain Bacteria; phylum Pseudomonadota; class Gammaproteobacteria; order Xanthomonadales; family Rhodanobacteraceae; genus 66-474. The sequence goes on along the minus strand of JBOHYO010000455.1, from coordinate 584 downwards.
GCCCGACCGACTCCCCGGCCGCCCGCGCGATCGCGCGTTGCGCCGCATCGACGCTGTACTGCTCGACCAGCGTCCCGCTCGGCTTCAGCAGCAGCACTGTGTCGGACCCGACCTTGGGCGGACCGCGGAATGCCAACCCCAGGATCAGGAACAGGATGCCGAAGAACACCACGTTGATGATCAGGAGGCGCACGATGTTGATGCCGCGCCCGAGCCCGCGGACGAAACTTCCGAATCCGCGCCGTGGTGGGTTGGTCATGTCGCCGATCCCCTGCACCAGAAGTACCAAGTTTCCAGACTATCCCACCGCACGCTGCCCGTCACGGGTAGGAGCGGCCCATGGCCGCGACAAATGTCTCCCACGCTGGCCCGGTCGCGCGCATGGCGCGCTCCTACATCCATACCAAACGGTACTTTCGCACTGCTTATTCAACGGTTCCCAGCGTCGAAGGCGACACGTCCGCAAACCGCCGCCAGGCATCGCCGCGCGTCTGCGTCACCCATCGCGCGAACAGCAACAGCGCCGCCACGGTCAGGCCCGCGATCAGCCCCACCCACATGCCGCGCACGCCCTGCCCGGCGCC
>JBOHYO010000454.1:0-6427 GCA_050737935.1 Rhodanobacteraceae bacterium | reverse complement strand
GGTGAGGGCAACCAGCCGCGCACCGCGTCGCGCACGCAGCTTGCCGTTGACCGCATCCCGGTGCAGGTACGCTGCGCGGGTGCCGCGCCGGGTGGCGTACCCTTCGGCCAGCATCCGCACCACTTCGGTGAACGCATCGCGCGTCAGTTCGCGGTAGGGAGATGCGCGGTGGAACATCTCGAACAGCGTGGCCTCGTCGCATTCGCCGCAGGCGACCTCCGCCACGATCTGCTGCGCCAGCACGTCCAGCGGCGCCTGCGGAATACGCAAGACATCGAGTTCGCCGCGGCGCACGCTGTCCAGCAGCGCCACGCATTCGGCAAGGTCATCGCGCGAGCTTGGGAACAGCCGCGCCTTGCTGATGCCATCCACCGCGTGCCCCGCGCGTCCTGCGCGCTGCAGGAAGGCGGCGATCGAACGCGGCGAGGACAGTTGGCAAACCAGATCGACTTCGCCGATGTCGATGCCGAGCTCCAGCGACGCGGTCGCGACCAGCGCGCGGAGCTGTCCCGCCTTGAGCCGACGCTCGGCGTCCAGCCGTTTCTCCTTCGACAGGCTGCCGTGGTGTGCGGCTACCGCGTCCTTGCCGAGCCGTTCGGCAAGATGGCGGGTTGCGCGTTCGACCGTCCGCCGGGTGTTCACGAAGATCAGCGTCGTGCGATGCTGTTCGATCAGCTCCGCCAGGCGGTCGTACACCAAGCCCCAGGCGTCGTTGCTCATCACCGGCTGCAGCGGAACGTTCGTCAACTCGATGGCGAGGTCGCGCGCGCGCTGGTGGCCGGTGTCGATGATGGTGCAGTGGTGCTCCCTCTCCCCCTGCGGCTCCATCGCAGGGGGAGAGGTGGCGCGAAGCGCCGAGCGCGAAGCGCTGGGTGAGGGGGCGGGTTCGGCGAGCAACCGTCCATGGTGCGTGGCACCGGTGTGGCCATCCTTGGTCACCCGTTCGAAGCGGCGCCCGATGCCCCCAGCATCGGGCAAACACCGCTTCTCACCCTCATCCGCCTTGGAGCTTGGGTTCGCAAGCTGCAAGGCACCTTCTCCCGAAGGGAGAAGGGAAGGCGGTGCGCCGACCAAAAAGTCGGCGACCTTTTCTATGGGCTTCTGGGTTGCCGACAGGCCGATGCGGGTGCAACGTTGTCCGCACAACCCGTCCAGCCGCTCCAGTGACAGCGCAAGATGGCTGCCGCGCTTGCTCGACACCAGCGCGTGGATTTCGTCCACGATCACCGTGCGCGTGGTTTGCAGCATCCGTCGCCCGGATTCCGAACCCAGCAGGATGTACAGCGATTCCGGGGTGGTGACGACGATGTGCGGCGGGCGCTTGCGCATCGCGTTTCGCTCCGCCTGCGGGGTATCGCCGGTACGCACCGCCGTGCGGATCTCGACATCGGGCGAAGCCAAGCGCTCAAGCTCGGTGCGGATGCCTTCGATCGGCGCTTCCAGGTTGATCCGCACGTCGTTCGACAGCGCCTTCAGCGGCGAGACGTACACCACATGCGTTTCGTCGCTGAGCACGCCGTCGACGCCACGCTGGACCAGGTCATCGATCGCGGCGAGGAACGCAGCCAGCGTCTTGCCGGATCCCGTGGGCGCGGCGATCAGCACGTTCTCGCCGCGCTGGATCGCCGGCCATGCGCGCAACTGCGCCTCGGTCGGCGCATCGAATGCGGATTCGAACCAGTTGGAGACGGCGGGGTGGAAGGTATGCATGTGCTGAAAACGGGAGCAGGGAATAGGGAATAGGGGCTATTCCGAAGCTGTCGTCATTCCGGGGCCATCGTCGGCATCGCCGGCGACGGAACCCGGAATCCACATTGATTTTGCGTCAGTGGCGAAGATCAAAATGGATTTCGGATTGCCGCTGCACGGCATCCGGAATGACGAAAAGATGTCGCCTCAGAAAGATTGAGCTTATTCACCATCGGGTAAAGATTCTGCAATCGAATTGGGGGCGGCGGCGGCCTCGCGCAAGCGGTCGGCGAGGCCGTTCCAGCGCTGCGTGCGCCGCGCGATTCCAGCACGCAGCAGCGCTTCGTCGCCATGGATTTCCACGCGTTGGCGTGCGCGGGTCACGCCCGTGTAGAGCAATTCCCGGGTCAGCACCGGGGTGTCGGCGCCGAGCACTAGCGCGACGCGGTTGAATTCCGAACCCTGCGCCTTGTGGACGGTCAGCGCGAACGCACCCTCGTGGGGCGGCAGCGCCGCGGGCGAAACGGCGCGCGGCGTACCGCCGACGCCTTCGAACCAGACTTTCAGCTCGCCTCCGGCATCCGGCCAGACCACGCCGACATCGCCATTGAACAGGTTGAGCCCAGCCCGGTTCGCCGTCACCATCAGCAGGCGCCCTGGCCACCACGGCGCGTCTGCACGCACGCTGGCGTGGCGTTTCAGGCGCTGCTCGACCGCGCGATCCAGCGCGAGATTGCCGGCGGGTCCGTGCCGCAGCGCGGTCAACACGCGGAACCGATTCGCGATGTGCAAGGCCGTGCCCGCGTCGGGCGCATCCAGCACCTGGCAATACGCTTCCACCGCCCGCTCGACCAGCCGCGCATTGGGCGTTCCACTCGAGAGCAGCTGCACTTCGTCATTACCGTGGCATACCGCTAGTGCCGCTTCCGCGTCGCCGCTGGCGATGGCGTTCGCGAGTCGCCCGAGCATGCCGTGTTCGGCAAAGCGGCGGCTTTGCCCCAAATGCGTGTGGCAATGCGACAGCGGCGGTTCGCGCGCGGCCTCCACCAGCGCCCCCAGCACGTCGCCGGCTTCCACTGCGGCGAGCTGATCGGAGTCGCCCAGCAGGATCAGCATCGCGTCGTCGCGCACCGCGTCCACCAGTTTTGCCATCATCGGCAGGTCCACCATGGAGACCTCGTCCACCACCAACACATCGAACGGAAGCGGTGCGTAGCGGTGGAACCGCGCGCGCGTCGTTACAGGCGACAGCCCGAGCAGGCGATGCAATGTGGAAGCGTCGCGCGGAATCATCTCGGCTACCGCATCCGGCAAAGCCAGTTCGGGCAATTGCGCCCGCACGCTTTCGGACAAGCGTGCCGCCGCCTTGCCGGTGGGTGCGGCGAGTGCGATGCGCAACGTCTGTGATTTCGCCTGCGCTCCGGTCGCGAGCGCCGCGAGCACGCGTACCACACCGTGGGTCTTGCCGGTGCCGGGACCGCCGGTGATCAGTTTCAGTCGCATCCCCCGGGCGCGCGCCACAAGGTCCCGCGCGACGCGCCCTTCGTAGCCGAAATAACGCGCGAGGTACACGCGCCCTTGTGCATCGAGTACCAAGGGTGTGGGTGGTGCGGATCCGCTTGCATAAAGGCCAGCGGCGCAATGCACGGCAGCGCTGGCGCGCAGCGATGCCTGCCATGCCACCGGGTTGGGCAGGGTGGGCGTTTCACCGCGTCCATCCAGACCCGCAAGCCATGCCTGCGCCGCATCCAGTTGCAATGCATTGTGGCCTTCGCTCACTGCCCGCGCAGCCAGGGCAGCGGCGAGTGTGAGTTCCGGGGCAGAATCGGGAAACGCGCGCACGACCCACTCGCCCAGCGCCGCATCCACGCGGCGCAGCCAGCCGGCGCGCGCGAGCGATTGCAGTTCGGCGCTCATGCTGCCAGTTCCTCGCGCGCGATGAAAAGCGCGTCGATCGCCTCGATCAGCGCACGCGACGGACGGTCGCGATGCACGCCGTGTCCGTCCTTCAAGTCCCTCACGAACAAGTAGTACACGTCCCCCATGTGCGTGTTGTAGTCGTAGCCGGGCAGCACCCGGCGCAGCCAGCGGTGCAGGGCCAGCACGTACAGCAGGTACTGGAGGTCGTAGTCGTGCGCGGCGATCGCTTCGCGCAGTGCGTCAGCGCCATAGTCGGGCAGCAGGTTGGACTTGTAATCGACCAGGTGGTAGCGGCCGCCGTGCTCGAACACCAGGTCCATCACCCCGGTCAGCAAGCCGTGGAGGCGTGCGACGCCGAACCCGCTGCGGCCGTTTTGATAGCCGTGCTCGTGCAATAGCGCGAACAGGCCATTCACCCGCGATGGCGCGAGTCGCAGATGGAATTCCATTTCCGCGCGCCGCCGCTCGGGCTGCACGTCGCACAGGCGCGTGCCGCAGGCAAGCTGCACCTTCAGTGCAGAAGCGATGCACTCGCCCACCTGGGTCACCGCCCGCTCCATCGAAACGGTGCCGGGCTCTGGCAGGCCCTGTGCGCGCAGGCTGCGCGCAATCAGGTCGTGCTGCGTTTCCGGAATTCCGTCGACATCGCGCCAAGTGTCGAAATCGGTGTGCTCCAGCGCGGCGTGTACCGCACTGCCGAAACGCGCACCGGCCAGCGTGGACGCCCTCTGCGGCCGCGCTTCCGCGGCGACCGACGGAGCATCGCCGTGGCCCGGCGCCGGATCGGCTTCGGTGCCGCGCGTCTCGCCGCGTACCAGCCGCGAGAACGACCAGGTGCGCCAGTCGCGTTCGACCTCTCCACAAAACTCCGCGGCTTCGATCGGCGTCATCCCGGTTTGCGACTTCGACAAGCGCTTCGTCCCCGCCTCAGGCAGCGGCGATACGGCGACATGGCCACCACCCCGCGCGGCCAGTGCGGATAGAGCCTGTTTGCACGCGGGCTCATCGAAGCCGAGCGGTGTCTCGCGTCCCGCCGCGTGCAGCAGCCAGTGCGCCGCGGTTTCGCCGGCTTGCCTGACGCAACCCCATGGCATCACGCACGCCGCGCGCGTGCGGGTCACGGCGACGTAGAACTTCCGCACTTCCTCGGCAAGCGCTTCCCGCGATGCGCGTGCTTCGATCTCCGCAGGGATATCCTCGCCGACCGCCACGCAGGCGGCGTCGCCATCGTGATACCACACCAACGGCGGCTTCCTGCCGTGCTTGCCGGTGGCATGGCCGGAGGCCGCGCACGGCAGCAGCACCACATCGTATTCCAGGCCCTTGGCCGCGTGCACGGTCGCGATCTGCACGGCCTGTGCATCGGTGTCCAGGCGCAGCCGCACCGCGTCGGCATCGGTATCGCCCGCGCTTTCACGCAGCGCGCGCGCATAACGCTCGCACAGGTCGTCGATCCCGAAGCAAGTCGCATAGTCGTCCTGCAGCAGGTCGGCCAGTTGCAGGTAGTTGGCGACTCGGCGCTCGCCGCCAGGCGCTGCGAGCAGGCGCGGTGCAGCCCGCGCGATCAGCCGATGCAGCAGCGGCAGCGGACCACGTCGCTGCACCAGCGCGGCCCACTCGGCGGTTTCGGTCAACAGCGTATCGAGTGCCGCGCCATCGCTGCAGGTGCGGGCGATCGCGAGAGCGTCATCGCCGACCAGCAGCGATGCGCGCGCGGCGCGCGCCCGCGAGGCATCGGCCGGATCGCGCAAGGCTTCCAGCAGCAGGCGCAGATCGGCGGCTTCGTCGCTGGCGTAGATGCTGGCGCGCAGGCAGGACGCGGCCGGCACCCCTGCGGCGCCAAGCGCGCGTTGCATGGATTTCGCTTCGCGGTTGCTGTTGACCAGCACCGCGATGTCGCGCGGGCACAGCTCACGCGTGGCGCCATTGCCCTCGCGCAATCGCACGCGGCCCCGGCGCGCGCCTTCCAGCCAATCGACGATCTGCGCCACGCAGGCGGTTTCGATCCGCGCTTGCGCATCGCCCTTGTACCAGACCCGCACGCTGCCGTCCTTGTTGGTGATGCCGGTCGAAGGCAATTGCCAGACGGTCAGTCCGGGCGCCGGTTCGCCATCCACGAGCAGCGCGCGTTCCGCGACGCGTGGCGCGGAATGCACGTCCTGGTGCCCGATGCCCGGTTCGACGAAGGCGTCCTCGCCCGAGAACAGTGCATTGATCGCTGCGTTGACGCCGCGGCCTGCGCGTTGGCTTTCATCCAGGCGCAGCGGCTCGCCCTGCGCCTCCTGCTTCGCCATCAGCCATGCGTGGACGTCGCCGCCGCGGAATCCATAGATGGCCTGCTTGGGATCGCCGACCAGCACCAATGCGCCGTTCTCATGCGCGAACAACTTCTCGAGGACCTGCCACTGTTGCGGATCGGTGTCCTGGGATTCGTCCACCAGCGCCACCGGCCAGCGCTCGCGGATGGCACGTACCGCGTGCGCGCCACGCTGCGGATCGTGCAACGCCGCAGCCAATGCTTCCACCACCTGATCATGTCCGAGCTTGCCCAGTGCCATCATGCGTTTGGGCAGTTCGCGTTCGAGCCAGGCACGCGCATCCAGCAGAAGCCGGACGCGTGCGGCGTGGTCGATCTGGATGAGCGCCTGGATGTTGGCGTCGAGATCCGCGATCGCGGCGAACACAGGCCCTTGCGGAAGCCGCTTGCAGCTCGTCATTTCGGAAAGCTTGCCTTCGGCGAGGTCGTCCACGGCCTTGCGCGCGGCGACCGACAGAAGATCCGCCGCCGTGCCCGCCCGCGCCCAATCACGCAACGCGT
>JBOHYO010000453.1:0-1952 GCA_050737935.1 Rhodanobacteraceae bacterium | reverse complement strand
GCCGGCGCCCGCCTGAGCGCGGTGGAAGCGCAAATGCCGGTGCTGAAGATGCAGGACCGTGCCAGCAGGAATCGCCTCGCCGTGTTGCTGGGCGAGCCACCTGGTGCGCTGGACGTCGATCTGTCGGCGAAAACCTTCAAACCCATCGACGCCGTGTTGCCGATTGGCGCCGCCGGCAACGTGCTGTCGCGCCGTCCCGACGTACGCATCGCCGAACGCGAATACGCCGCGGCCACCGCGCGCATCGGCGTGGCCAAGGCGGATTTCTTTCCGCACATTTCGCTGGGCGGTTTTCTGGGATTCCTGTCGGGGCGCAGCAACAACTTTGGAAGCCCGTCCACGCGGGCGTGGTCGCTGATGCCGAGCATCACCTGGGATGGCCTCAACGTGCAGCGCGTGCGTGCCGACCTGCATGTCGCCGAGGCACGCGCCGACGGAGCCGAGGCGGATTATCAGCGCACCGTGCTGGAAGCCATCGAGGACGTGGACAACGCCGTGGTCGGCTACAACCAGCAACGCGCGCGTGTCGAGAAACTGATTGCGCAGGTGCGACAGAGCCGGCACGCCGCGGAACTCGCAAAAATCCGCTACGAGCAGGGCGCGACCGGATTTCTCGAACTGCTCGACGCCGAGCGCGTACAACTCTCGGCAGAAGATGCCCTGGCCGAGGGCGAGGCGGCGATCGATGTTCGCGCCGTGGCCTTGTACAAGGCACTCGGCGGCGGCTGGCAAGCCTGCGGCGATGCGCGCTGCAGCGAGATCGCGCAAACGAATGCCAATTGACCTCGCCTGGACGCAGGCGCCTGGCCATTACGCCGGACATGTTTCCCTGGGCGGACGCCTTTCGCCGCCTTCGGGTTGCTCGCGTGCGCGGCAAACGGCGGCGATGCCCGCCCTAGAAATCCCCGTACAGCGCCTGCAGCGCCGAGATTGCCGCCACGCCGGCGGTTTCGGTGCGCAGGATGCGCGGGCCGAGCGCGAGTTCGTGGAAACCGTGTGCGCGCAGGGTTTCGAGGTCGCATTCGTCGAAGCCTCCCTCCGGCCCGACCGCAAGGGTCAGCGCCTCCGGCACGGGCTGCACGTTGCGCAAGCGGGCGCCGCCCCCCGGCACCAGCATCCAGCCTGCGCCCCAAGCGGGCGCGGCGGCATCGCCAAGCCGCGCACCGAGTTCGGCGGGCGCATCGATGACGGGCACGACATTGCGTCCGCACTGCTCGCAGGCCGCGATGGCCACCGCGCGCCAGTGCTCGAGGCGCTTGCCGGCCCGCGCTCCGTCCAGTCGGACTTCGCTGCGCGCGGTCGACACCGGCGCAATCCGCGCCACCCCGAGTTCGGTGGCCTTCTGCACGACCCAGTCCATTTTTTCGCCGCGCGCAATCGCCTGCAGCAGCGTGACGCGCAGTGGCGATTCCCGCACCGGCGCAGCGGTCGATTCGACGGCCGCCCGCAACTCGCGCGCGCCGCCTGCGACGAGACTCGCCCGATATTCATGACCGTCGCCGTTGAACAGCGTGACCGCATCGCCAGCCTTCAGGCGCAGGACCCGAACGGCATGCGCTGCCGCACTGGCTGGCAATACCACGTCGCGACCGGGTTCGAGCGGCGCCTCGATGAACAGGCGGATCGACCGCATTGGCGGGAATCTTCCGAGGCGTTGGGGGTCAAAAGTATGAACGAACCCGGAAGCCCGTGCGCCGACGATTGCCTTCGTATATTGCGGAGCGCACAATGGGTTCGGGATGCCCAGCAGGAGTCCTGATCATGAACAAACTGATATTCGCAATTGCCTCCGTACTCGCCGGAACAGTCGCATTCGCCGTGCCCGCGTTCGCACAGGCCGCGGCGAACCCCCAGTCGTCGACGGTATCGAATGCCCAACCCGTGGCGACAGCACAACCGGTGGCGAACGCCCAGCCCGCAACCCAGAAACGCTCGGTACCGCCGCTGGATTC
>JBOHYO010000452.1:0-4531 GCA_050737935.1 Rhodanobacteraceae bacterium | reverse complement strand
CCGCGCGTGGAAGAAGCCTGGCGTCGCTTGCGATTGACGGTGCAGATCGCCACCAAGTTGTATCGCTCCCACCTGATCAACGGCGAGGTGGCATACCTGCTGCCGTGCCTCGGCCGCATCGACGTGGACATCCAGAACGGCAAGACGCAGGCGGTCAGCACCGAGGATTCCACCAGTTGCATCCACGGCTCGGTCGGCAAGCACAAGCCGATCAGCGAGCATCTGCTATCGGAGCCGAAGATCGTGGCGGAGATGGCGAAGGCCACGCTGGCGCCGAACCCGAAGGTGCCGTGGGACGAATGGGTCAACGACTATTCGAAAGTGCGCGATGCGATCGAACGGACCTATCCCGAACAGTTCAAGGATTTCAACGCGCGCATGTTCACGCCGGGCGGTTTCCATCGGCCCAACGCCGCGCGTCATCGCCAATGGAAAACCGAAACCGGCAAGGCCAATTTCATCGCGCCGCCCACGTTGAGCGCGACCGGTTTCGAGGACGTGCCCGGCCGGCTGCGACTGGTGACGCTGCGGTCCAATGGCCAGTACAACACTACGGTGTATTCCAACGATGACCGTTTCCGCGGCGTGCACGACACCCGCATGATCGTCTTCATGAATCCGGCCGACATCGCGCAGTTCAATTTGCGCGATGGCCAGGAAATCACGCTGGTGTCGGACGCGGACGACGACGTACACCGCGAGGTGCGCGGCCTGCGCGTGGTCAGCTACGACATTCCACAGGGCTGCATCGGTGGCTACTACCCCGAATGCAACGCCCTGATCCCCGTATGGCACCACGCGCAGGAGAGCAAGACGCCGGCCGCGAAATCGGTGCCGGTGCGGATTGTTGCGTGACGGCGCGCTGCTTCCTCCTCCTCCCCCTTTCAAGGGGGAGGACGGGAGGGGGATGGGTTTTCTCTCGACTTTTGCGAAAGCATATGGTGCTTCTAACCCCATCCCCGCCCAACTCTCCCCTTGAAGGGGAGGGCTTATGGCTTTCGTAATTGGCTCACGCCGCGACGCGCGATTCGCCTTCGATTTGCCGGTGCGCGCGTGCCATGGCCGCTTCGCGTTGTGTGGCGCCGAGGTTCAGGCCTTCGGCGCGCACGAACTCGGGCTCCTCGATGCCCATGAATTGGAATATCCGGCGCAGATAGGCTTCCTGGAAGTCGGATGTCTTGCCCGCCGCATCGCTGTAGATGCCGCCGCGCGCAGATGCAATGATCACGCGCTTGCCGCCTGCCAAGCCCTCCGGCCCGTCCTCGGTGTAGCGAAAGGTCTTGCCTGCGGCCAGGATGCGGTCGATCCATGCCTTGAGTTGCGAGGGAATCGTGAAGTTGTACATGGGCGCGCCGATCACCACGATGTCGGCGGCGAGGAATTCGTCCAGGATCTCGGCGTTGCGGCTGACGCACGGATGACCCTCGGCCAGCACCGGCGTGAAGTGCGGCAGGGTTTGCGCCGCCAGGTCGCGGTAGACGACCTCGAGGTTGCCATGCTCCCTGTGCAGGCGCGCGACGATGGCGGACGTAAGCTTGCGCGAAGCCGAATTGTCACCCAGTACGCTGGAATCGATGTGCAGCAGTTTCATGCGAGTGCCTCCATGGGCGTGCGAATGTGTACGCCATGCAAGGTAATTCGCGAAAGACGCGCCGATAAGATGGCAAAATCCGAACGGATCGTTCGTCGTGGAGAACAGCGTGTCAGCCGCCAATGGTTCGTTGCCCGATCTCAACGATTTCTATTTCTTTGCTGCGGTTGTCGAGCACGGCGGATTCTCGGCCGCCGGTCGCGCGCTGAACGTGCCGAAGTCGCGCTTGAGCAAGCGCGTTTCACAACTGGAAAGCGACTTCGGCGTGCGCCTGTTGCAACGCACCACCCGCAAGTTCGTGGTGACCGAAGCCGGCGAACGCTTCTACCGACATTGCCAGGCAATGCTCGCCGAGGCGCACGCGGCCACCGAAGATGCAAGATCACTAGGTGGTGAAGCGCGCGGGCTGGTGCGGCTGAGCTGCCCGGTGTCGCTCTCGCAGAGCCTGCTGGCGCCGTTGTTGCCGCAGTTTCTGAAGCAATATCCCGAGGTGCAATTGCGGGTTCTTTCCAGCAACCGGCGAGTGGATGTGATCGGCGAGGGTTATGACATCGCCATCCGTGTGCGCGACAACCTCGATTCGGATGCGGAACTTGTGGCGCGCAGTTTCGGACCCAAGCGCGTGCTGCTGGTGGCCAGCCCGGGCTTCCTCGAAGAACACGGCCTACCGCAAACGCCACAGGCGCTGTCGGAGTTGCCGGTGCTCAGTTTTGTCGAGCACGGGGGCGAACAGACTTGGGACCTGTACGACGGCGCCTGCGCAAAGATCAGCGTGCCGGTACGGCCGCGTCTGGTTTGCGGCGAATTTCCCGTGTTGATCGAAGCTGCGGTGCAGGGCATCGGCATCGCCTGGGTGCCGGAATCCTCATGCATTTCCGAACTGCACAGCGGTCGCCTGCGCGTCGTGTTGCCGGATTGGGGTCTGCCGCAAGGCATCCTGCACATTGTTTATCCGAGCCGGCGCGGCATGCTTCCGGCGGTGCGCGCGCTGGTGGAATTCCTCGCCGATGCATTCGAGCACCGGGCTGACGAATTGATGAACGGCGGCCTATGACATTCGCTGGTCCGTTCGGCTGTCGCAAACACCATGGTGCGCACGACGGAAGCGGCTACGCCGATTCCGCCCTACCGTCCACGAATCGTCGCCGTATCTGCGTGCTAACATCGAGCAATTATTGACCGTTTGGATGGTGATGCACCCATGCAGATCGAAACGAAACTGCCCAAGGTCGGCACCACCATCTTCACGGTGATGAGCCAGCTTGCGCTCGAGCACAAGGCGGTGAACCTCGGGCAGGGCTTTCCCGACTTCGAGACGCCGGCCAACCTGCGCGACGCGCTGACCCGTGCGATGGACGAGGGCAGGAACCAGTACGCGCCGATGAGTGGCATCCCGAAGCTGCGCGAGCAGATCGCGTTGCAAGTGGATCGCCTGTACGGGCGGCGCATCAGCCCGGACACGGAGGTAACGGTCACCTCCGGCGCGACCGAGGCGATCTTTGCCGCGACCGCCTGCGCGGTGCATGCCGGCGACGAAGTGATCGTGCTGGATCCCTGCTACGACTGCTACGAACCCGCGATTGCGCTGGCGGGAGGCAACGCCGTGCACGTGCCGCTGGAGCTGCCGGATTTCTCGGTGGACTGGCAGCGCGTCCGCGACGCGATCACGCCGAAGACGCGGATGATCATGGTCAACAGCCCGCACAATCCGTCGGGCGCCATATTCGAACAGGCAGATCTGGACACGTTGACCGAGATCGTGTCCCGCCACGGGTTGCTGGTGATTTCCGACGAGGTCTACGAGCACATCGTTTTCGACGGCGCCCGGCACATGAGCGCTTCGTGCAAGCCCGAGCTCGCCGAGCGCAGCTTCGTGATCTCCTCGTTCGGCAAGACCTGGCACTGCACCGGCTGGAAAGTCGGGTATTGCGTCGCGCCGAAGCTGCTCACCGCGGAGTTCCGCAAGGTGCACCAGTACCTGACTTTCTGCACATTCCACCCGGCGCAGTGTGCGTTCGCCGAGGTGATGGAGAAAGACGTGCAGCATGCACGTGAACTCGCCGCGTTCTATCAAACCAAGCGGGATCGCTTCCGCGAACTGCTCGCAAGCTCGCGCTTCGTGCTGCCCGCCGTGCGCGGCGGCTACTTCCAGTTGGCCGACTATTCCGCGATCCGGGACACCGATGACCTGAACTTTTGCGAATGGATGGTGCGCGAGGCCGGGGTCGCCGCAATCCCCGTGTCGGCGTTCTACGAGACCCCGCCCGCCGCCAAGCTCGTGCGGTTCTGTTTCGCCAAGAACGACGAGACGCTGTCGGCTGCGGCGGAACGTTTGTGCAAGCTGTGAGATGAGAACAGCTTTGACGCGGATGAACGCGGATCAAAGCGGATGAATACGGACAAAGCTTTTGGATCGGCGCTCATCCGCGTTTATCCGCTTCAAGAGATTTGTCGTTTTGCGACAGTGGTGAACTGAATGCAACCGCTGAGAGTTTCGCTCGTCCAAGGTGCGACCCGCTGGCACGATCCGGCCGGCAATCGCGAGTACTACCACTCGCTCATCGCGCCGCTCGCCGGACGCACCGACCTGGTGGTGCTCCCGGAAACCTTCACCAGTGGTTTCTCCAACGAAGCCATCCACAACGCCGAGACGATGGAGGGCGCGTCGATCGCGTGGCTGAAGCAACAGGCCGCATCGCTGGATGCCGCCGTCACGGGCAGCGTGCAGTTGCGGGTGGGCGGGGATGTCTACAACCGGTTGTTGTTCGTGACGCCGGATGGGGCGCTGCGGCATTACGACAAACGTCACCTGTTCCGGTATGCCGACGAACACAAGCGCTATGCCGCCGGCCATGACCGCTTGATCGTCGAATGGCGGGGCTGGAGGATCTGCCCGCTGGTCTGCTATGACCTCAGGTTCCCGGTGTTCTCGCGCAATGG
>JBOHYO010000451.1:0-3368 GCA_050737935.1 Rhodanobacteraceae bacterium | reverse complement strand
ATCTGGTCGTGTCCGGCCAACAACGTTTCGAGTTCCGCCAATGGTGTCCCTGATCGCGCGGTCAGGACGAGTTCTTCGGGGTGGTAATCGACGACGCCGCGATGCCCCCCGAGCGCCAGCGGTTCGCCTTGCACGTGCCGACCGAGAAAGTGCTTGGTGCCTCCGCCGGTGATCGTGAGCGGGGCACGCCGTTCCGCCGCGTCGATCACGCGTGCCTGGATGTCCGCGCACGAATCGTGCGACGTGGTCAAAACCGCTCCAGTTCCGGAAACGGCACACGGCCGGCGTGGACGTGCAGGCCGCCGTATTCGGCGCAGCGCTTCAGCAGCGGCACGGCCTTGCCGGGATTGAGCAGGCCCTTCGGATCGAAGGCCGCCTTGATTGCGTGGAATTGCGTCAGTTCGGCGGCGGAAAACTGGTCGCACATCTGGTCGATCTTCTCGACGCCGACACCGTGCTCGCCGGTGATCGTGCCGCCCACTTCAACACACAGCCTCAGGATCTCGCCACCGAGTTTTTCGACGCGTTCGAGTTCGCCCGGACGGCTCGCGTCGTACAGGATCATCGGGTGCAGGTTGCCATCGCCGGCATGGAACACATTGGCGACGGCCAGTTCGTGCTGGCGTCCGAGTTCCTGGATGCGCCGCAGCACGCGCGGCAGGTGCTTGCGCGGAATGGTGCCGTCCGTGCAGTAGTAGTCGGGCGAAATCCGGCCCATCGCGGGAAACGCCATCTTGCGCCCGGCCCAGAACTTCGCTCGTTCCGCTTCATCGCGCGACACCCGCGTCGCGCTCGCGCCGCATCGCGCCATGATCGCGCTCACCCGTTCGATGTCGTCGGCGACGGCTTCGGCGGTGCCGTCGAGTTCGCACAGCAAGATCGCCGCGGCGTCGACCGGATAGCCCCTGTGGACGAAAGCCTCGGCGGCGCGGATCGCCGGGTTGTCCATCATCTCGAGTCCGGCCGGCACGATACCGGCGGCAATGACGGCGCCCACTGCGGCGCCCGCCTGTTCCACATCGTCGAACGCCGCCAGCACCACGCGTGCGGTTTCCGGTTTCGGAATCAGCTTGACGGTGACTTCCACGATCACGCCCAGCATCCCCTCCGAGCCGGTCGCGAGCGCAAGCAGATCGAAGCCCGGAGCATCCAGCGCATCGGCACCGAAGGTCAGCAACTCGCCATCCATCGTCACCATTTTCAGCTTGAGGATGTTGTGGACGGTCAGGCCGTATTTGAGGCAGTGCACGCCGCCGGCATTTTCGGCCACGTTGCCGCCGATGGTGCAGGCGATCTGCGACGATGGGTCCGGCGCGTAGTACAAGCCGCAAGGCGCCGCAGCTTCGGAAATAGCGAGATTGCGCACGCCGGGTTGCACCCGCATCGTTCGATTGACCGGATCGATGTCCAGGATCGACATGAAGCGCGCAAGGCTCAGAAGCAATCCATCGCCAACAGGCAGCGCTCCGCCGGATAGCCCGGTGCCGGCGCCGCGTGCCACTACCGGGACACCGCGTTCGTTGCAGACATGCATGATCTGCTGCACCTGCTTGATGGTGCGCGGCAGTACGGCGACCATCGGCGTCTGGCGATACGCGGACAGGCCGTCGCACTCGTAGGGGCGCAGGTCTTCCGTGGCGTGCAGGATCATTTCGTCCGGCAGGAACCGGCGCAGGGCGGCGATCAGTTCATGCCGGTCGATCGGCGATTGGCTCGAGGCACTCATCTGGCTGCTCGTTGCATGCCCTTCGACTCCGCTTCGCTACGCTCAGGGCGAACGGGAGAAGTCAGCGGTCCCGACGGCGAGTTCAAGACGATTGCCAGTGGCGTTGCGCGGCAGCCAACCCGGCCCCGGCCTCGAATGGACGCCCGTGTGCGCGCAGCACGTCATCGAACGCCGCAAGCAAGCGCAATACGAAGCGGGGTTGCGAGCCATAACCCATCAAGCCGACGCGCAGCATGCGCGGCTTGAACGGGCCGAGCCCTGTCGCGACTTCAATGCCGAAGTCATCCAGCAAGGTCTTTCGCAGGCCGCCGGCATCCACGTCATCGGGCAGCAGTACGCCGGCCACCGTGTGCAGACTGTGTTCGGGTGCTGCCAGGATCTTCAGCCCCAGCGCCTCGATGCCGGCACGAAATGCGGCAAAGTTGCGCTGGTGGCGTGCCCAGCGGCGCTCGCATCCTTCGTTGTGTAAACCGAGCAACGCCGCGCGCAGCGCATAAATCAAGGGCGCCGAGATCGTGTGGTGGTATTGGCCCTCGTACCAGTATTTGCGCAGCGCAAGCACGTCGAGATAAAAACTCGATACCAGTGATTTGCGCTTGCGTACCCGCTCCATCGCACGTTCGTTCAAGGTCAGCGGGGCCATGCCCGCGGGTGCGCCGAGCGCCTTCTGGGTGCCGCTGTAGCAGACATCGATTTTGGCGGTATCGATATCGATGGGGTGGCCGCCGAGCGAGGCAACCGTATCCACGATCAGCAGCGCATCGACTTCATGCGCCGCGGCGGCAATGTCGGCGATGTCGTTCTGCGCGACGCCGGTCGAGGTTTCGCCATGCACCACACCGACTACGCGCGGGCGCGTCTTGCGGATGGTGTCGCGCATCCGATCCGCGTCGAGCGGAGTGCCCCATTGCGCATCGACCCGCGTCACTTTGGCGCCCAGGCGTTCGGCCATGGCCGCCAGTTGCTCGCCGAAGTAGCCCATGGCGCCAATGACCACTGCGTCGCCGGACTCGATGGTGTTGCACAGTGCCGCCTGCATGCCGGCGGTGCCGGTGCCGGACAGGGCGATCGCAAATTCGTTGGTCGTCTGAAAAGCTTCGCGCAGCAGCAGCTTGAGTTCGTCGAATATCTGCAGCATCGCCGGATCGACACAACCCAGCGGCGGCAGCGTCATCGCCCGCAACACCTCGGGATCGAGCTCGCTCGGGCCCGGGCCGAGCAGCACCCGGACCGGCGGATACAGGGACGCTGCATTGACGTTGATTGCCACGTTCGTTTCGCCTTCAGCAAATGCTTCGAAGCCGGCCCTTCTGCAGCAAGCATACCGCGCGCTGCAATGTTCCGACCGCCGACGATGAAGCAGGCGGCGGCGGACCGCTCTTGCAGGTTGGTGCTGAGCGCAGCGAAGCCCAACGATCTTTGGACGGCTGTTGGGCTTCTCCCGGAACAAGTCCGGGATCAGCCCAACCTACCGGACTGACGATGGAAACAAGTGGCAGCGGACCGCTCTCGTAGGTTGGTGCTGAGCGCAGCGAAGCCCAACGATCTTTGGACGGTTGTTGGGCTTCTCCCGGAACAAGTCCAGGATCAGCCCAACCCACCGGACTTCGAAATCGTTCTAAAAGTCGATTCAGCCATATCG
>JBOHYO010000450.1:0-8776 GCA_050737935.1 Rhodanobacteraceae bacterium | reverse complement strand
GCAGCCGCGGCCGGTGCGCTGGACGCTCGCAATTCGCGCGGGACGCGTGTAGGAGCGGCCCATGGCCGCGATCCGTGCACGAGCAATGCGGTCGCGGCCAAAAGAAGGAGCAAGCGCTTCGCGCAGGGCCGCTCCTACGACGGCAGGCCAAAAAACGTGCGGGTGGCGGCGGTCGCATTGGCCGCGGTGGTCGCCGGAGCTTCGCCGCGTTCGTGGGCAACCGTTTCGCAAATGTGCGCGAGGTACATCGGTTCGTTGCGACGGTCGGCGGGCGGCGGTCGGATGTCGCGCGGCAACAGGTACGGTGCGTCGGTTTCCAGCAGCAGGCGGTCGGCCGGGATCGAGCGCACCAGTTCGCGCAGATGGGTGCCGCGGCGTTCGTCGCAGATCCAGCCGGTGATGCCGATGTGGCAATCGAGATCGAGGTACTCGAACAATGCGCGGCGGTCGTCGGTGAAGCAATGCACCACCGCCGCCGGCACGCGATCCCGGGCGGACCTCAGCAGCGCGTGGAAATCGTCGTGGGCGTCGCGCTGGTGCAGGAACAGCGGCTTCCCGAGATCGATCGCGATCGCGAGCTGCTTTTCGAACGCGGCGCGCTGCGCGGGACGCGGCGAGAGATCCCGGAAATAGTCGAGACCGGTTTCACCGACCGCGATGACTTCCGGTTCGCGCGCAAGCTCGCGCAACAGCGCATCGGTGTCCGCGCCGTAATCGCCGGCATGGTGCGGGTGCACGCCCGCGGTCGCGTGCAGCGTGCCGCGATGCGCCCGCGCAAGCTCCAGCGCATGCTCGCTGCCCGCGCGCGACGCACCGGTCACGATCATCTGGTCCACGCCCGCCTCTCGGGCGCGATCCAGCACCGCGCCCAGATCGTGGCGGAAAGATTCGTGGGTGAGGTTGGCGCCGATGTCGATCAGGTGCATGGACGTGGAGGAGCGGGACTCGGGAATGGAGACTCGGGAAGCGTAACAAACCAACTGTGCTGCGTGGCAAGGCAAGGTGTCGCGCGCGACGTTCCAGGGAGAAATGGTCGGCCGCGGCACGCATACAATGCCGCGATGCATGTGGAAGCGAATGATTTTCCCATCGCGCCTCTGCTTCCCGCGATTCGGGACAGTCTGCGCGCGCACCCGCGACTGGTCCTGGAAGCTCCGCCCGGCGCGGGCAAGACCACACAGGTGCCGCCGGCGCTTTTGGACGCGCCGTGGCTGGCGGGCGGGACGATCGTGCTGCTGGAACCGCGCAGGATTGCCGCGCGCGCCGCGGCGGAGTTCATGGCGGCGCAGCGTGGCGAAGCGGTCGGCCGGACGGTCGGCTATCGCATCCGCTTCGAATCGCGAGTGTCGGATGCAACCCGCATCCTCGTCGTTACAGAGGGCATCCTGACGCGCATGCTGCAGGACGACCCGGGGCTCGCCGGTGTCGGTGCGGTTATCTTCGATGAATTCCACGAGCGGCACCTTGCCGGCGACCTCGGCGCGGTGTTGGCGCTCGATGTACAGGCGAGCCTGCGGCCCGACCTGCGCCTCGTGGTGATGTCGGCCACGCTGGAGGGCACGCGTGTCGCGGAGTGGATGGCGGCGCCCGTATTGCGCAGCGAAGGCCGCGTATTTCCGGTGCGCATCGACTACCCGCCATCGCGACGTGACGAGACGGCGGAATCGCAGGTGCGCCGCGCGGTGCAGCAGGCGCTCGCGGAAACCGACGGCGACGTATTGGTGTTCCTCCCGGGCCGGCGCGAGATCGCGCAGGCGCAACGGATGCTGTCGGCTCACGCATTTTCCGGCGGGAATACCGCCGGAACCGACAGTGCGGTCCATGCCGACCCTCGTTTGGAAATCATGCCGTTGCACGGCGAGCTCAGCTCGGCCGAGCAACAGGCGGCGCTGGCGCCATCCGATCCAGGCATACGCCGCGTGATCCTCGCCACCAACGTCGCCGAATCCTCGGTGACGGTTCCGGGCGTGCGTGCGATCGTCGATACGGGCCTCGCGCGCGAACCGCGCTTCGACCCGAACTCCGGATTCACGCGTCTTGCCACCGTCAACATTTCACAGGCATCCGCCGACCAGCGCGCCGGCCGTGCAGGCCGCGTTGCACCGGGAGTCGCGTACCGACTGTGGCCCGAAAGCCGGCGGCTCGATCCCGCACGAACACCGGAAATCGCGCAAGCCGCATTATCGGGGCTCGCGCTCGAAGTGGCGGCGTGGGGCGTGGGCGCCGACATCGGCGTGCTGTCGTGGCTGGACCCGCCGCCTTCGGGTGCACTCGCGCAGGCGCGCGAGCTGCTGCAGGGACTCGGCGCGCTCGCTGGCGATCTGCGCATCACGGAGATTGGCCGCGAGATGCTGCAAGTCGGCACGGATCCGCGGATGGCTGCCGCCGCGTTGCGCGCGCCGGATTCGTTGCGCTCGCTGGCCGCGGACCTGCTGGCGTTGCTGGAATCGCGTTCACCATTGCCGGGATTCCACGACGACCTGCGTGCGCGCGTTGATGCATTGCACCGCTTCCGCGATCGCGGGATGCGCGCGAAAGGCTACGCGGATGTGGCGGCGCTGGCGGCGATCGAGCAGACCGCGCGCGGCTGGCGCAAGCGTCTCGGCCTGCGCCACGGCGCCAGTGGAACGCCGGACGCGCTCACTGTCGGCGACTTGTTGCTGCATGCGTTTCCCGATCGCGTCGCCAGGCGCGACGAGAAAGACCCTCGTCGCTACCGGTTGGCCAATGGTCGTGGCGTGCGGCTGCGCGAGGACTCGACGCTGTACGGCGAACCCTGGCTGGTGATCGCCGAGGCGCGTTTCGATGTGGGCGACAGCCTCGTACTCGCGGGGGCGCCCTTCGATCCCGAGCGCTTGCGGCGCGACTATGCATCCCGGATCACGCAAGAACGGGTGCTGCGCATGAACGCAAGCGACGTGGTCGAAGCCTTCGTGGAAACCCGTTTCGGCGCGATCGTTCTGGAGCGCCGCACAGTACCGACGAACCCCGAAGATTCGCTGGCGGCACTCCTGGCGACGATCCGGTCGCGCGGTCTTGCCGCGTTGCCATGGAGCGAGGCCGCGTCGCGGCTCCGCACGCGCGTCACGTGGCTGCGGCAGGCGATGCCGGACGCCGAATTGCCAGACGTCTCGGATGCTGCGCTGCTCGATTCGCTGGAAACGTGGCTTGCCCCCATGCTCGCCGGGAAGCGGAAGCTCGAGCGGCTGTCCGGCGTGGAGTTGTCGAACGCATTCGCGAACCTGCTCGACTGGCCGCAGCGCAAGCTCCTCGACGAAGCAGCACCCGAGGCCCTGCAGGTGCCGAGCGGCATGACCCGCAAGCTCGATTACGCAGCGGCTTCGCGAACCGGAGAAGGGATCGCGTCGCCGGTCCTGGCAGTCAAACTGCAGGAGCTGTTTGGCCTCGCGGAAACGCCGCGCATCGCGCGTGGCCGCGTGCCGGTCACGCTGCACCTCCTGTCCCCCGCCGGCCGCCCGATCCAGGTGACGCAAGACCTGCGTGGCTTCTGGGAACGCACCTATCCCGAGGTGAAAAAGGAATTGAAGGGCAGGTATCCGAAGCATCCCTGGCCTGACGATCCCTGGTCCGCCACCCCGACCCACCGCGCCAAGCGACGCTCGTGAACCTTGGTGGATGTCGGCAACCTCTGCCCGCGACGGGTTCAGTCCTTGAGCACGTACTCGAGCGTGGCCACCACGCGCACGGTCTTCTCGATTTGCCGGTCGGCCTCGAGCATCGGCGCCTTGTCGCGCGGCAGGATCTGGAACACGCCCTGATTGGCGCGCCGGATTCCGCCGAGTTCACTGCCGGAATCGTGGGCGAACTGCTCGGCCGCGGCCCGCGCATTTTTGGTCGCCTCGGCGATCATCGAGGGCTTCAGCTTGTTGATGCCGTCGAAAAGATAGTTCGGACCGCTCTCGCGACCGCCGTCGGAATTGCCGAGCACGATGCCCTGCGCGATCAGCGCGCCGGTGTCCTGGGCGGCCGCCGCGACCGCATGCACGTCCGTGGTCCGCACCATGATCGTGCCGGTGACGACGAAGCGGGTCGTGTATTGGTCGTTGCCGTACATCCGCGCCGCGCGATCGGCCACTTGGATGTTGCGGAAGGCGATCGCATCCTTGCCCAGCTTGTGCCGCGCGAGGAACGCCGTGACTGCCGTGGCGTCCCGCTGGATGTTCGCCTGCGTGTCCGCGAGCTGGTTGCCCGTTTCCACGAACTCGACCCGCCACAGTGCGATGTCGGCCTCGACATTGTGTTCGGACAGCCCCTTCACGGTGACGAAGCGCTGCTGGCGCGAATGGGCGAAGCCCGTGCCGATGAACCAGCCGCCCACGGCGAGCCCGATGGCAACGAGCAGGGCGGCGAGGATGCGGGTCATGGCGTACACCTGTCGGATCTGTCGGGGCCAGTCTGCCACGGCCGTCGCGCACCCGCATCGCGGCTCAGGTGCCGGATCATGGCGCGATCATGGCTTGCCGTGCTGGCTGCCATCCTGCTGCCAGGAAGCAGGCCCGACCGCGTGCCCGCCGTATTTGTCGGACGCCCCGGGATAGCGCTTGACGACGGGTTTGCCGTCGGGCCCGAGTTTCGGGGAGCGCGCAAAGCTGCCGGCGAAGCCCGGAAACTCGACCGGGCTTTCCCAGCCATCCTTGCTGACCGCTGAAACCCCGAAGAACCAGTCGTCGAGAATGATGTTCTTCAGCACCACCGAATGCGCATCGCCCGCCTTCTGCACGTGCTGCCATTGCGGTGCGGTGGTCTCGCGCCACCAGGCGTTGTAGCTGGCGGCGTCCGGCGAAGGTTTCCATGACAGCGTGGTGTCGTAGGCGACGGCGCCTTTCACGGCAAGGTCGGCCGGCGGTGGCGGCGCCATTGCGAGCGAGGCCATCGTGATCGCATCGAGGCGCGTGACGTTCGCCAGATAGTCGAAATCCACCCCTGAAATCACGTCGCCATAGTGCACGCCGTTCTCGACGCGCACGTTCTGGTGCTGGCTGTCGTAATCCTCGTTCGACTCCGACAGTCGCACCGCCGGAAAGCCTTGTTCGAGGAACGGCACCTGGTCGCCCGAGCGCCCCCAGCGGTCGGTGCGATAGACCATCCGCACGTGGAAATCGTCGAGATACTGTTCGGCGAGTGCGGCCATGTAACGCGCGATGTTGCGCGAGGGCGAATCCACGCCGCCGCCGTGGTAGCGGCGGTACGCGGCCTGCTCCAGCGTCTCGTTGGACTTGGTGCCTTCGGAGAACACCCGGATGGTGTGCGCGTCGTACGCGCCGCTGCCGCCGTGCGAGTTGCCGACCATGTCGTTGTTGAGGTTGGCCTCGACCTTCCAGCCATGGTCGACCGCGTACTGGGCGATGATCTTGCCGCCGTAGAGGCCCTGTTCCTCGCCGGAATCGGCGGAATATACGAGCGTTGCGGGGAACCGATACTTCGACAACACACGCGCAGTCTCGATCAGCGCGGCGACGCCGGCGGCATCGTCGTTGGCGCCCGGGGAATCGCCGGTCGCGTCCATCACGTCGCTGCGGCGCGAATCGAGGTGCGCGGTCATCACGATCACGCGGTCCGGATCGGTGGTGCCGCGCTGGATCGCGACGATGTCCATCACCTCCGCCCCGGCCTTCGGCATGCGCGGGCCGGTGAACGATTGCGCGGGCTTCACGATCTCCAGGCAGCCGTTGCAGCCTTTGGAAATGTCCTCGAACTGCGCCGCGACCCAGCGTCTGGCGGCGCCGATGCCGCGGGTATTCGAGGTGGTCGTCGAAAGGGTGTGGCGGGTGCCGAAGCCGACCAGCGCGACATCGCTTGCGTGCAGGTTGGACGCCTTCGCCGCGCCCGCGATGGCGTGCAATTCCGGATGAGGACTGACGGGTGGCGGCGCGGCAAGGGCGGCAATGGACGCCAGCGAGGCGGCAGCGACGACAGGCAGCATGCGGGTACGGAACATGATCAATCCCTCACAGACGATCGTGCCAGCATAGTTCTGCGCACACCAGACTGCACGGGTCGACCGTCACGCGTACCGTTGCTCCGCCACACGACGTCATTCGGAGGCTTCGTGTGCCGCCAGGACGGCCGAGGCATGCCACGCAGCGATCCGGCGGTTGCCCGAGAGGAAGTAGGGCCAGGTTTCGAACGGAATGCCGGCCTTCGGTTCGTCATGGCTGTCGCTGGTCAGCAGGATGCCGTCTGGGTGCTGACGGCACCATGCGACGATCTGGACGCGATCGATCCAGGGCAACGGCCGATGCAGGCGGCCGGTATAGCCGAACAAGCCGTTGCTCGGTAGCACCATCACGATCGGTGCGTTGACGCGCAACGCATGCTTCACCAACGCGGCTTCCGGTTCGACGTTTAGCGAAGGCAGCAGGGCCAGTGCGCCTGCCAGCATCGCCGCCGAAACCAGTGCCGTCGCGGACAATGCCAGCCCGCGTGCGTCGTACCCCCAAACGCGCCATGCCCCCAGCGCGATGACCAGCGCGATCAGCGCCAGCCATGCGAGCGGGCGCTCGGGCGGATAGCCGAACCGTTGCGCCGCCAGCCATGGCAACGCGGCCATTGCGGTGCCGAGCAGCAACGCCAGCAGCGCGAACAGCAGGGGCCGCAGACGCCCCCCGGCCTGTTGCAGCAACCATGCGCCGGCCAGCGCCCACGCCGGCAGCAGCGGCAGGAGGTAGTGGATCTGCTTGCCGCTGATCGCGCAAAACGCCGCGAACGGGATCACCCACCAGCACGCCAGGAAGCGCCCGAACCGGCCGCGCCACAAGCCTGTCCATGCCGCGCGCGGCGCGCGCAAGGCCAGCACCCACGGCAGCAGCAGCACCGGCACCAGTGGCAGGTACCACCACCACGGCCGCCGGTGGGCGAAGCTGTTTGCGATACGGCCAGTGACCTTGTCCACCAGCGGCTGCCAGTACGTCGGGCCGGCGTACCAGGCGGCTGGCAGCAGCCATGCAAGGGTGATCGCGACGCCGATCACCAGGGCCGCCAGCAGTGCCAGGTACCAGCGCACCTTGTGCGCACGCGCGGTGCCGCTCCACAGCGGTGCCAACAGCGCGACAGTAACGATGTGCAGCAACATCACCGGCCCCTTGGCGAGGATGCCGAGGCCGATCGCGACGCCGAGAGCGATGATCCCGCGTTTGCAGTTGCCTGCGTCCAGGTCCAGCAGCGCATGCAGCGCGCCGAGCACGCACAGCGAGAGCAGCAGGTCGAACATGATCGCGGTCGAGAACACCGTGAAGCCGATGCAGCCCGCCAGCAGCCACATCGCCATTTCGGCGCCGCGCGCGTCCATCCCGAGGCGCGCGGCCAGCCGCCGCAAGGTCAACAGCATCACGGTCGCAACGATCAACGCCTCGACGCGTGCCACCCAGGTGTGCACGCCCACGATTTCCCAGCCGCCCGCGATCAGCCAGAACAGGAGCGGCGACTTGTCCGAGTACCACGCGCCATTGACGGTCGGCACCAGCCATTGCCCGGAATTGAACATCTCCCAGGCGGCGGTGAGATAGCGGGTTTCGTCGATCGGGATCGGCGGAAACAGGATCGCCAGCGGCAGCAGCAGCACGAACCACAGTGCCAGCCAGCGCCAACCAGCGACGCGCCCGATGCGCCACGGATTGGAGGTGTCGTTCATCGAACGCAGGATAGCGCGGCCCGGCAAGAAATCGCCGACACTTGGCCGGCGAATCGTGTCAGGAATCCACGATGCGCTATTTGCGCTTCAGGTCGCGCGGCTTCGGCGGCTCGCCTTCCTTGCCGAGCTCCTCGAGCAAGGTTTTCATGTCCTCGGCGTGCTCCTCTTCCTGGGCGAGCACTTCCTCGATCACCCGGCGGGTGGTCGGGTCGTCGTTGCCGAGGTACTGGATGATCTCGCGATAGCTGTCGATCGCGATGCGTTCGGCCACGAGGTCTTCCTTGATCATGTCGACCAGGTCGTCGCCTTCGACGTAATCGGAATGCGAACGCGAAGTCAGACCGTCGGGATTGAGATTGGGCGAACCGTCCAGTTGGGTGATGCGCTCGGCGATCCGGTCCGCGTGTGCCTGTTCCTCGTCGGCATGTTGCAGGAACTCGGCCGCGACGCTCTGCGCGTGGATGCCCGACGCCATGTAGTAGTGGTACTTGTAACGCAGCACGCACACCAATTCCGTCGCGAGCGCCTCGTTGAGCACCTTGATGACAGTGTCGCGATCAGCCGTGTAACCGTGCGTGACGGCACCCTTTTCGATGTGCTCGCGGGCGCGCTGGCGAATGTTCTGGATGTCGGACAAAAACGGCTTCTTGGCGGCCATGCGGGTCTCCTTCTGGTCAGGTCGATCACGACTGCGTCACGCCAGTGTACGTCGGCGATGTTGTGGCAAGGTGAAAATCACGCAGATCGATACACGTCCCCGCCGTGTTCGCGAAACTCGGTTGCCTTCTCGGCCATGCCTTCCGCAAGAGCCTCGCTGGCATCCATCCCGTGTTCCTTCGCGTAGTCGCGCACGTCCTGGGTGATCTTCATCGAGCAGAACTTCGGCCCGCACATGGAGCAGAAATGCGCTGTCTTGGCCGCATCCTTGGGGAGGGTTTCGTCGTGGAATTCCTTGGCCTTCTCGGGATCGAGGCCGAGGTTGAACTGATCGTCCCAGCGAAATTCGAAACGCGCCTTCGACAACGCGTTGTCGCGCGCCTGCGCACCCGGATGGCCTTTGCCGAGGTCGGCTGCGTGGGCGGCGATCTTGTAGGCGACGATGCCTTCGCGCACGTCGTTCTTGTC
>JBOHYO010000449.1:0-6662 GCA_050737935.1 Rhodanobacteraceae bacterium | reverse complement strand
GGCTTCGCTGCGCTCAGCGCCAACCTACAAGAGCGGTCGGTATGGCCTGGAAGGGCCACGATCCAATGAGGTTCGCGCGCTCGCGCGGCGAACCCGGCCGGACGCAAGGGGGCGCGTTGCGATCCTGGCTTAGACCTGGAGCTGCCGCACCAGTTCGACGTATTTCTTCTGTGCCTCTTTGGCTTGCATTCCGCGCAGCCGCGACCAGGCTTCGTACTTCGCGGTGTTGACGAAATCGAAGAAGCCGGGCTTGGGACCGTTGGCGTCGCCTTCGGTTGCCTGCTTGTAGAGCGCGTAGAGCTTCAGCAGGGTGTCGTTGTCCGGGCGCTCCGGCAGGCGCTGGACGTCCTCGGCGGCCTGTCGGAAGTCCTCGTTGAGGTCGCCGGCCATGGGTTTCGCTCAGCCTTGCGGTTTGGCGCGTTTGGTCGTGGCCCTCGGTTTCGCGGAGGGCGCGCGGGCGGCACGGACCTCGCTGGTCAGCGCATCGATGCGCGCGGACAGCTCCTGGATGTCTTTATCGCTCGGCATCTGCAGGCGTTTCGCTGCGCGGGCGATGCGTTCGTCGAAGGCATTCTCGAGCTTGCCCATCGCTGCGTTGGTGCGCTTGCGCGCCTGATCCATCCAGGCGGTCGACTGCTGGCGCCCCTGCTTGACCTGGTCCTCGTTGTAGGCGTGCGTCTTCTCCTGGATGCGTACGCCTTCCTCGACCAGCGCGTCGAAAAACCTGCCGCCTTCCTGCTGGGTGCGCGCCAAAGCGCCAAGGCCGGCGAGCCAGATCTGCTGCGCCGAATCGGCGAGGCCGCGGCTGAAACGCTGGCCGGATGTCGCAGCGTCCTTGGCAGCCTTGAGGGGGTCGGGTTGGTCGTTCATGGCGCAGCTCCGGATGGCAGAGCGAATAATGTACGCCAACTCGCGTTCAAATTCAGGCAAGGTGCGCGATCGGCGACAGCGATCGCGGCCAGTCGCGCGGCGCCGCTTTCAGGACCAGCCGCGCCAGTTCGTCGAGGAATTGCAGGCGCGGCATGGTGCGTGCGCCCAGTCGCAGCAAATGGGGGTTGGGCACCTGCGCATCGATCCATGGAAAGCCGCGTGCGCGAAGGACGCCGGCCAGCGCGACCAGCGCCGCCTTGGAGGCATTGCTGCGGCGCGAGAACATCGACTCGGCGCTGAACATGCGCCCGATGCATATCCCGTACAGTCCGCCGACGAGTTCCTCGTCCTCCCATATCTCCAGCGAGTGGGCATGCCCAAGTGCATGCAGGTTTCCGTACGCGATGAGCATGTCCCGGGTAATCCACGTGCCGTCCTGTCCAATGCGCGGCGCCGCGCAGGCGCGCATCACATCCTCGAAGGCGCGATCCATGCCCCACTGCCATCGCGACTTGTGCAGGAACTTCGCGAGGCTCCGGGATACATGCACCTCGCCGGTCGCAAACACGCAGCGCGGGTCCGGCGACCACCACAGCAACGGGTCGCCTTCCGAATACCACGGGAAAATCCCGCGCGAGTAGGCGGCGACCAGCCGTTCCGGCGACAGGTCGCCGCCGAAGGCCAGCAGGCCATTGGGATCGGCAAGCGCGCGCGCGGGATCCGGAAACAGGTCGGGTGCCAGTGCGTCGAGATGCCGGATCCGGATCATGTTGCCTGGTCGCGCTGTGCGAAGGGCGAGTGCGCCTGCAATTCGCGGCCGCGCGCTTCGAGCAACTCCGCTTCGTGCCGCAGGGCTCCTCGCACCGCGTCGCGGAAACCGGCATTGGCGATGTAATGCCGCGATTGGGTGCGGGTCGGCAGGAATCCGCGGGCGAGCTTGTGCAGGCCCTGTGCACCGGACTCGAAACGCGCGAGTCCGCGGCGCAGGCAGTGGTCGATGCCCTGGTAGTAGCACAGCTCGAAGTGAAGCCCCGGCAGCTCTTCGCGGGCGCCCCAATAGCGGCCGTACAGTACCTGTTCGCCGGACAGGAACAGTGCGCCTGCCACGATCTCGCCATGGCGTCGCGCGAACGCGACGTGGGAGTGCCGCGGGAATGCCGCGCCGAGGTGGCGGAAGAAGTCCAGCGTCAGGGTCGGCGTGTTGCCCTTTTCGTCGAAGGTGTGCGTATACAGGTGATGCATGCTGCGCCACTCGGCATCATCCAGCGTGCCGCCGTCGCGGAATTCGCACTCGATGCCCGCGTCGGTGACCTGCGCGCGTTCGTGCCGCGCGGCGTTGCGCCGCTTGTGCGTGAATGCATCAAGGTAGTCCTCGAAATCCCGCCAGCCGCCTGGATTCCTCCACTGGAACTGCCAGTCCGAGCGCGCCAGCCAGGCATCGTCGAACGCGCCGGTTTCCTCATCGCGGAGAAAGTCGACGTGCACCGACGAAAGGCCCGTGCGCTCCGTCAGCTCGGCGAGCGCGGACGCGAGCGTGGCGCGGCGCCGCTCAGAATCTGCCGCGCTGCCGACCAGCAGGCGCGGCCCCGTGACGGGCGAGTAGGGGACCGCGCACAGGAACTTCGGGTAGTAGTCTCCGCCCGCGCGTTCCCACGCGTCGGCCCACGCCCAGTCGAACACATATTCGCCGTGCGAGTTGGCCTTGACGTACAGCGGTAACGCGCCGACCAGCGCATCGTCGTCGTGGAGCGTCAGGTGCTGCGCCCGCCAGCCGAGTTCCTCGCGGATGCAGCCGGCGCGTTCCAGGCCGGACAGGAAAGCGTGGCTGACGAACGGATTCGAATCGGCAACCAGCGCATCCCAGTCGTTGGCGGCGACGCCGTCGATCGACCCGTGGGTATGCAGCGTGAGCATGCGCCTATTGTGGCAGCGTCCAAACAACGCAGACTGACAAAAGCATTGGACACGAATCAACGCGGACAAGAGCGATTGGAACTATCCGATTTGATCCGCGTTTGTCCGTGTCAAAAAGCTTCTGCGTTGTGCGCAGGCTGGGTGCGGAATCAGCCGGCCAGGCCGACCGAATCGAGGTATTTCTCCGCATCGAGCGCGGCCATGCATCCGAAACCGGCCGAGGTCACGGCCTGGCGGTACACGTGATCGGCGACGTCGCCTGCCGCGAACACGCCGGGCACCGAGGTCGCGGTCGCGTTGCCCGCAAGGCCGCTCTTGATCTTGATGTAGCCGTTGTGCATGTCGAGCTGGCCCTCGAATACGCCGGTGTTGGGCGTGTGGCCGATTGCGACGAACATTCCGGTCACGGCGATTTCGCGCTTGCTGCCGTCCTGGATGCTGACCAGACGCAGCCCGTTGACGCCGCTGTCGTCGCCGAGCACTTCGTCGACGGTGTGGTGCCAAAGCGGTTCGATCTTTCCCGCGTTGACCTTTTCGAACAGCTTGTCCTGCATGATTTTTTCCGCGCGCAACTTGTCACGCCGGTGCACCAGTGTGACCTTGCGGCCGATATTGGCGAGGTACAGCGCCTCCTCGACCGCGGTGTTGCCGCCGCCGATCACCGCGACGTCCTGGTTGCGGAAGAAGAACCCGTCACAGGTCGCGCAGGCGGAGACGCCCTTGCCCTTGAATTTTTCCTCGCTGGCGATGCCGAGGTATTTGGCGGTGGCTCCGGTGGCGATGATCAGCGCATCGCAGCTGTATTCGCCGCTGTCGCCTTTCAGCCGGAACGGACGTTGCTTCAGATCGACGGTGTGGATGTGGTCGAACACCATCGCGGTGTGGAAGCGTTCAGCGTGCTCGGCCATGCGTTGCATCAATGCAGGGCCTTGCAAGCCCTCGACGTCGCCCGGCCAGTTGTCGACGTCGGTCGTGGTCATCAGTTGCCCGCCCTGGGCCATCCCGGTGATCAGTGTCGGGTGCAGGTTCGCGCGCGCTGCGTACACGGCGGCGGTGTAGCCGGCAGGACCGGAACCGAGGATGAGCAGGCGGCTGTGTTTCAGGGTACTCATGTATACTTCCGAAGTTGTTTTCGAGGTCCGCAGAACTTCCCCATCGCCCGCCGCGGCGCGTTTTTTTCAGAAGCCGCGAACCCGACCGTCGTCTTGCCCGTGACACCCGCGCGTCGCGCGTCCGGTTTCAGGCGCATCGCGTGGCGAGTCGTGCAGCATGGGGAGTTTGCGGCGGTATTTCAAGCACGTGCAGAGGATGACGTGATGCGTATTGGCGTTCCTTCCGAAACCAAGACACTCGAGGGCCGGGTCGCCCTGGTTCCAGCGGCATGTGCCGACCTGGTTCGGCATGGCCACGAGGTGTTCCTGCAATCCGGCGCGGGCGGCAAGAGCGGTTTCGATGATGAGATCTTCACCCGGGTCGGCGTCAAGGTCGTGCCGGACGCCGCGGCGCTGTACGGGTCGGCGGACATGATCGTCAAGGTCAAGGAGCCGATCGCCGGCGACCTGGACCTCCTCGAGAAGCGGCACCTGCTGTTCTGCTACCTGCACCTTGCGGCCGAACCGGCCTTGACCAGGCGGCTGCTCCAGCTCGGCCTCACCGGTGTCGCATTCGAGAGCGTCCAGGAAGCCGACGGGTCCTTGCCGCTGCTGACCCCGATGTCGGTGGTTGCAGGCAAGTTGGCGACCCAGGTCGGCACCACGCTGCTGCACCAGCCGCAGGGCGGCAAGGGCAAGCTGCTGGGTGGCCTGGCGGCGACCGAGCGCGGCAAGGTCGTGGTGCTGGGCGCCGGCGTTGCGGGGGGCAATGCAGCGAAGCTGGCAGCCCGTGGAGGCAGCAACGTGGTGGTATTCGACAAACGGCCGGATCGTCTGGCGCAGGCACGCGGCTGGGGCGACAACGTCACCGCGTTGTATTCGTACGAATCCGCGGTGGCCGACGAAGTCGCGACCGCCGACCTCGTGGTCGGTGCGGTGCTGGTACCGAGTGCCAGGGCGCCGCACGTGGTGACCCGCGAGATGGTCGCGTCGATGGAGAAGGGCAGCGTGCTGGTCGACATTTCCATCGACCAGGGCGGCTGCTTCGAAACCTCGCGGCCGACCACCTGGAAAGATCCGACGTACCTCGTCGACGGCGTGACGCATTTCTGCGTCACCAACATGCCCGGCGCGGTGCCGCAGACATCCTCGCAGGCGATCTCGGCGGCGATCCTGCCGTACGTGCTGCGCCTCGCCCAGAAGGATTGGCACAAGGACGCGATCCTCGCCAGCGGCATCAACGTCGCGAACGGCGAGTTGGTGCATCCGGCGCTCAGGGACATGCAACTCTGACGCAGGTTTCCCTCTCGCTTCGGGGTGAGAGTTGACGCTTGCGAACCGCCGGGTGGGAGTTCGATGCCATGAAGTTGCATCGACATCCCTGTCTGGATTCCGCGCGCGATCCTTGCGCGCGGACGACCTGGTTTCGGGGTAGGAGCGCGCCATGCGCGCGACCGATCGTCACGAGGGCGGTCGCCGGCAAAAGAAGGAGCAGCCGCTGCGCGTCGTCCGGCTGCTGCGCGCGCTTCTCGCGCCAGGTGGTCCGGGCGTAGAGGCAACGCGGCGTTGCTGGGATCACTGCTTCGGCGCCTGGCGGTTTTTGCCACTTTTGGGCAATGCGAAAAAGTGGGTTGGCGCGATTGGAGCGCGCGGAGCAGGACCGGGGAGTCGGGGATCGTGGCTATGTCCGCAAAGTCGTGCGGCGCTTACTTGGCCGCCGCGGAATCGGCGGTATAGTCACAACATGGAATCGGAAATCGAGGTTGTTACGCGTGGCGCGTGCACGGGCACAGGTTGAACCCAAACCGGTGGGGATGAGCGAGCGCGCGCGGCGGCTGCTGCGCGAGGCGGCGGCGTTGCTGCTGTTCCCGCTCGCGGTGTACCTGTTCGCGTGCCTCGCGAGCTATGACGGCAGGGATCCCGGCTGGTGGAGCGCTGGCGTTCCTGGCCAGCCGGTGCACAATTTCGGCGGCGCCGTAGGCGCCTATATCGCCGACCTGCTGTTCCATCTTTTCGGGGTCATCGCTTACGCCTTTCCGCTGCTGCTGGTCGTGCTGGCTGTCGGAGTGTTGCGTGGCTGGTACCGGCGCAGCGAAGGCGAGAGCAAGTGGGAGCCGAGCCTGCGCCTGATCGGGTTCGTGGCGTTTTTCGTGGGCGGCTGCGGTCTTGCCTGGTTGCACGCGTCCGACCCGCAGTGCGGCAGCGCCACGCGCGCGGGCGGGTTGCTCGGTTGCGGCGCGGGCGATGTCCTCCACCGTGGCTTCGGCGAGCTCGGGGCACTGTTGTTGCTGCTGGCGCTGCTGCTGATCGCGGTCACCTGGATCACCGGGCTCTCCTGGTTTCGGGTGATGGACTGGACAGGGCAAGAGGTTTTGTCCGCGTCGGCATGGGTTCGCGGCAAGCTCAAGCGTGCGCCCGAAACCCTCGCTGCGCGCGCGGCGAGGGTTGAACGCGAGACCGCGCGCAAGGAAGACACCGAACGCCGGTCGAAACGCGAGCCGGTGCGCATCGAGCCGGCGCCGGCACCGATCGTCAAAAGCGAGCGCGCCAAGCGCGAAACCCAGATTCCGCTGTTCACCGGCGCCGCGAGCGAAGGCGAGGTGCCGCCGCTGTCGCTGCTGGAAGAGGCCAAGCCGCAGTCGGGCAAGGGCTACTCGGAAGAAACGCTGGAGGTGCTGTCGCGCCAGGTCGAGATGAAGTTGAAGGACTTCCGCATCGATGCACACGTGGGCAGCGCGCATCCGGGGCCGGTGATCACGCGTTTTGAACTGGAGCCCGCGCCGGGCG
>JBOHYO010000448.1:0-2908 GCA_050737935.1 Rhodanobacteraceae bacterium | reverse complement strand
AGTACACGGTCTGCACGGTGATCGTCGCGCTCTCGGTCTTCGGATACTGGCGGATCGGCAGGGACGTCACCGCGCGCAGGCCGAGCACCAGGATCAGCAGGCTGATCGTGGCGGCGAGGACCGGGCGCTTGATGAAGAGATCGGTGAATTTCATGGTTTTTCCTCCCTCCCCTTCAAGGGGAGGGCCGGGGTGGGGATGGTTCTGCTGGGCCGTGAATCAACTCCACCCGCATCCCTGCCTTCCCCCTGAAGGGGAAGGAGAAATGCAGGCATCGAGGACTTGCGGAGCACCGCGCGCACGTCACTCCTCGACCGGAGGCGGGTTCGGATCGAAGGCCGGCTCCACCTTGTTGGTGATGTTCACCGGCGTGCCATTCTTCAGTTTCGACTGGCCGCTGGTCACGATCACGTCGCCCTCCTTGATGCCGGAAACGATCGCGACCTGGTCTCCTCGGGTGGGGCCGAGCTGGACGATCACCTGTTGCACGTAGTGCGAGGGACCGCCCTTGCCCTGCTCCGGCTTGTTGCCCGCGGATGCGGCCGGCACTGGCTTGCCGTTCTCGTCGTGCGAGGGCGGCTGCCCCTCGTGCACCACGAACACGGTGTCGCCGTAGGGCGCGTACGCGACGGACGTCTGCGGCAGGGTCAGGTAGCGCTGCTCGCTCCCGGCATCGACCGCGACCTTCGCGAACATGCCCGGCACCAGCAGCTCATCGGGATTGGGGACCGTGGCCTCGACACCGACGTTGCGGGTCGAGACATCGACCTTGGGATCGGTCGCCGAAACCTTGCCCGCGAATGACTTGCCGGCAAACGCGTCGGCGGTGATCTCGACGTTGCTGCCCACCTGCATCTGCTGCAGCGACGATTGCGGCACGGTGAAGTCGACGTATAGCGGGTCGAGCTGCTGCACGGTCACAACGGAGGCACCCGCATTGATGTACTGGCCGGGGTTGGCCGTGATGATGCCGATGCGGCCCGCGAACGGCGCACGCAGGGTCTTCTTCGCAACCAGCGCGG
This sequence comes from Rhodanobacteraceae bacterium, assembly GCA_050737935.1. Taxonomy (GTDB): domain Bacteria; phylum Pseudomonadota; class Gammaproteobacteria; order Xanthomonadales; family Rhodanobacteraceae; genus 66-474. The sequence continues at coordinate 1,888 of JBOHYO010000448.1, read as the reverse complement.
CCTGCGCGTCGGCCTGCGCCTTGGCGTTCTTGAGGTCGGCAGTGGCCGCGTCATAGCTCGCTTGGCTGATCGCCTTGACGGCGAGCTGCTGCTTGGCCCGTTTCGCGGTCACCTCGGCGAGGTCGGCCTTGGCACGCAGCGCCTCGAGGGTTGCCCGGTCCTGGGTGTCCTTCAGCTTGATCAGCACGTCGCCCTTCTTCACGCCGGAGCCCGACTTCACTTCGACGCTGTCCACGAGGCCGGACACGTCGAAGGCGAGATCCGCGCCGTGGACCGCGCGCACGTTGCCGAACGCCTCGACGTGCGGCTGCCAGTCCTGGTACCTGGCGACCATGGTGCTGACCGTCTGCGGCGGGTTGGCCATGGACTTCATGAACTTCCCGATCATGATGCCCTTGAAGGTGTTGAATCCGACCAGCAGGGCGAACAGGATCAGCACCGCGACGATCACGATGATCAGTCGCTTGCGCAGCTTGGGCCGGGCGGTGGGTTGATTTGCACTCATTGGGATCGTCTCTTTTATTTTTGCGATCGTCCTTGATCGCGAGGATCAAGAACGGCCATCCATGGCCTGACTTTCCGCGAAGCTTGGTTTTGCGATCGTCCCTGATCGCTGTGATCAGGCAGCCGAAGGCGAGTTGTTGTTAGCCGCTTACCGGTGGTTCCAGAGCGGCCGTCCATGGCCTGACTTTCCGCGGAGCGGATCTTTCCTGATCGCGAAGACTCAACTATGCATCCCCTCGAAGGGGCGGCTGAGGGTACGGATCCGCGTGACATCGCTGATTTTTGAAAATTGGTTCGCCGCACACCCGAACCCTCATCCGGCGCTGCGCGCCACCTTCTCCCGGGGGGAGAAGGGAAAACCATTACTTCTTCGTTGCGACCGAATCGCCGCGCTGCCAGCCACCACCGAGCGCCGCATACAGCGCAGCGGTATCGGCAAGCCGCGCGGCACGCGCCTGGATCAGCGAAATGCGGGCCTGCTGCCAGGTCTGCTCGGCGTTCAGCAGGTTCAGGTACCCGACCGCACCGACCCGATACTGGCTGCGGGTCAGCGCCAGCAGCCTGGATGAGTCCTGCTCCGCGGTTGCGAGCGCGCGCAGCGAGTGGGCATCGTACTCGAGCGCCTGCAACGAATCTGCGACGTTCTGGAACGCGGTCAACACGACCTGCTGCCAGTTCGCCAGCGCCTGGTCCATGCCGGCCTCCGCGGCGCGCCTCTTGTGCAGCAGCTCGCCACCATGGAACAGCGGCTGCAGGATGTTCAGTCCGATCGACCATGCGCCGCTGCCGGCCGTGAACAGGTCGCCTGCGTGCAGCGCCTGCGAACCCGCGCTGCCCGACAGGGTGAGCTGGGGCAGCATGTTGGCGGTCGCGACCCCGACGCCGGCGGTGGCGGCGTGCAACTGCGCCGCCGCGGCACGGATGTCCGGACGCTGCGCCACCACCGTCGAGGGCAGGCTGACCGGTACGTCGGCCGGCAAGGTTACGTGGTCGAGCGTGATCGGCTGGAGGTCGATCTGCGCGGGCGTCACGCCGAGGTAGGTCGCGAGCTGGTTCTGGGTCGCCGCCAGTTGCTTGCGCAGCCCGGGCAGCGCCACCGTTGCGGTCGCCAACTGGGTGCGCACCGCCAGCGTGTCGGTGAGCGAGGTGGTCCCGATCGCCTGCTGCTTCTCGGCGATGTCGAGTTCCTGCCGGAGCGAATCCGTGATCTGCTGGGTCGCGCGGACCTGTTCGCGCAGCGATGCTTCCTGCAGCGACGCGGTGACCACGTTCGCCGCCAGCGTCAGGTAGGTCGCATCCAGTTGCGCGCGCTGCACATCGGCCAGCGCCTGTTGCGCCTCGATGCCGCGGCGCACGCCGCCGAAGATGTCGAACAGGTAGCCGA
>JBOHYO010000447.1:0-2256 GCA_050737935.1 Rhodanobacteraceae bacterium | reverse complement strand
GGCAAGGCCGTCTTCACGCGCGGCGGCAAGACCTACGAACTGCTGCCGGTGCTCGAGGAAGCGGATGCCAGGGAGCTGTGGTTCATCTTCGCCGATCGCACCAGCGGCAAGGAAACCTATGGTGCGGCGCGTTTCCTCTATGCGGACCTGCCGAAGGACGGCAAGCTGGTCATCGACTTCAACAAGGCCTACAACCCGCCGTGCGCGTTCACGCCGTATGCGACCTGTCCGCTGGCGCCGCCGGAAAACCGGCTGGAGCTGGAGGTGCGGGCGGGCGAGAAGAAGTACCGGGGAAAACAATGACATTCGGGAACCTTTCGCGGTCGCGATGCTCCAAATGGGCGCAACTGCGCGGATCAGCGCCATTGATTGCGGGTAACGGATGACGCATAACGCATTGGGAACCGGCATGGGCAAGATCGTCGTGGCGATGGTGCTCGTTGCGGGCATGCTGTCGCCACTCGACCGCGCCGCCGCGCAAACCGGCAAGCCGGAGGCGCCCGCTGCCAAGCGGGCGGAGCTTTCCTACGCGCTCGGCTACGAGGCCGGCCTCGATCTTGGCCGACGCAAGCACGACGTCGACATCGCCACGGTGCTGCGCGGTGTACAGGATGGCTATTCGCGCAAGAAGCCCGCGTACCCGCCGCAGGAAATGCAGCAGGTGATCGGTGCGATGCAGCAGAAGATGATCGCCGAAGCGCGTGCGGCCTACCAGAAGCTCGCGGCCGCGAACCTCGGGAAGGCGCACGGGTTCTTCGCCGCGAACAAGCAGAAGCCAGGTGTCGTCACGCTCCCCTCGGGCGTGCAGTACAAGGTGCTCGATGGAGGCAGCGGCAAAAAGAGCCCGACCATCGACAGCAACGTGACCCTGCAATACCGCGGGGCCTTCCTCGACGGTACGGTGTTCGACAACACCGAAGATCGCGGCAAACCGGTGGTGTTTCCGGTCAACCAGATGATTCCGGGCTGGCGTCAGATCATCACCCGCATGCATGTCGGCGATCATTGGCAGGTGTTCATTCCCCCCGACCAGGCGTACGGCATACGCGGCGAGCCGCCCCGGATCGGACCGAACGAGGCGCTGGTGTTCGACATAAGACTGCTGGGCGTGCAACCGTAATACCAGCACATCGCCGCATGCTGTGCCCGGATGTTTCGCGTCATGCATCCGCAGCCCCTGGTTTGCTGCCCGCGAGGCGGCGGCGAACACCCCCTTGGGGTTGGAAAATCGAGAGGGTGCGAGCCCGATTGCGGCTGCGCGGCAACCGGATTCATGGTGCTGCGCTTCGCGGGTGCGGTAGGCTTGCGGCATGTCGTCTGATCTTCGTCGTTCGGAACACGAATCGCCGGTGACGCCATGCGTCGGCATCTGCCGGATGGACCCGGAAGGCTTGTGCGTGGGTTGCCGTCGCACGCTGGCGGAAATCGCCCGCTGGGGCACGATGGATGACGCCGAACGCCGGCGCTGGATCGCGGAGGCGCAGCCCCTGCGGCGAGCGGCGGGGCCATGACGAACTGGTTCACCGCCGTGGGGCAGGCGTTGCATCCGCTCGATGCGCCGCCGGGGTCACCCGGCTGGAACCATGCTTCGCTCCGGGGGATCGTGGCAGACGTGCCGCGCGCCGAGGCGGCGGTGTTGATGGCGATCCGCGATTCACCGGAGCCCGGCGTGGTGTTCACGCTGCGGCGCGATGATCTCGCGCATCATGCGGGCCAGGTCAGCTTCCCCGGAGGGCGAGCCGACCCGGGCGACGCAGACGTCATGGCGACGGCGCTGCGCGAAGCCCGTGAGGAAATCGCGCTGGATGCCGGCGCGGTCGAACCGCTGGGCTATCTCGACCGGCTGGAAACGATCAGCGGCTTCTGCGTCACGCCGGTGGTAGCGCGGCTGGCCCCCGATGCCGTCCTTTCGCCGCAGCCCGATGAAGTTGCGAGGATTTTCGAGGTGCCGCTCGACTTCCTGCTGGAACCCGCGAACCTGCGCCAATACGAGATCCCCCTGCGCGGCGAGCGCCGAAAGGTGTATGAATACACGGGTGTCGCGCCACGGATCTGGGGCGCGACGGCATTGATGCTGGTCAACCTCTTGCGCAGGATGGGGCGCATGCCATGAAGCTTGCAAATGGCTGCTGCGGCAGACGGCTCCCGGAACTCGACAGTTCTCCGCGAGAAGAGCATCTTTGACACGGATAAGATCGGATCGACACGGATGAAGCGAATGATCCGAATCCATCCGCATTGATCCGTGTCCGATGG
>JBOHYO010000446.1:0-8949 GCA_050737935.1 Rhodanobacteraceae bacterium | reverse complement strand
TGGCCAAGGCGTGCACCGAAGGATGGCGGCCGCTGCGGAGCAACCCTTCGGGCCGGGGCCATTTGACCGCATGGCTGCGTCATCACTCGTCTATGTATCGACATACATCTTCCTCACTCTTCCTTGCCCTGCGGGCAAATGGCCGCCGGCGCGGCCGTTTGGCATGGCGTCAACAGGCCCCAGCATTGTCGGCGAGTTTCGTGCCAACCTGCAAGCTCGTGGCGCGGGCATGCCGAGCGAGCGCAACGAAACCCTGCGGCGGCACGCTTTCGGCCCGCACGCGCAGGTCGATCCCCGCGGCGCGGATCGTGTCCGGATCGGCGAGGCCGCGGAGCGCGTTGGCGAGCGTCTTCCGCCGCTGGCCGAACGCCGCGCGCACGATGGTTTCCACCACCGATGCCAGCCCCGCTTCCGGACGTTGCGCGGCCGGCAGCGGCGTCAGGCGCACGACCGCCGAGTCGACCTTGGGTGGCGGACGGAATGCCCCGGGTGCGACGCGCAGCAGCGGCTCGACCCGGCACGCGAGTTGCAGCATTACCGAGAGCCGTCCGTACACCTTGCCACCGGGCGCCGCAGCCATCCTCTCGACCACTTCCTTCTGCAGCATGAAGTGCATGTCCGCAATGGCATCCGCGAAGCGGAGGCAGTGGAACAGGATCGGGCTGGAAACGTAGTAGGGGAGGTTGCCGGCGAGGCGCAACCGGCTCTCGCCGGCGAGCGCGGCGAGATCGGTCTTCAGCACGTCGGCGTGGATGATTTCCAGGTCGCCGACACCCGTGGCGCGCGCACGCAGGGGCTCGATCAATTCGGCATCGAGCTCGATTGCGGTCAAGCGCCCGGCCGCGCGCAGCAGCGGCAGGGTGAGTGCGCCTTCGCCGGGTCCGATCTCCACGATACGATCGCCCGGCTTCGGTGCGATCGCGGCGACGATGCGATCGATCACGGATCGCTCGTGCAGGAAGTGCTGGCCGTAGTGTTTTTTCGGACGTGCCATGGTTGGAGAAGCGGGGGTCAGAGTGCACTTTCGCCAGGGTACCGAAGACTCAGCGGCGCCGACGCCCGAAAGTGCACTCTGACCCCGGCTTTCTAATGCTTTTGCTTTCGGGCGGTGAGCTGCAGCGCCATCTCCGCCGCCGCGAACATGCTGGACGGATCGGCGCGACCACTGCCGGCGAGATCGAGCGCGGTGCCGTGGTCGACCGACGTTCGCACGAATGGCAGACCGAGTGTGATGTTGACGGTGCGGTCGAACGCTTCGGATTTCAGCACCGGCAACGCCTGGTCGTGGTACATCGCGAGCACGGCGTCGTAGCTTGCGCGTGCTGCGGTCACGAAGGCCGTATCCGCGGGCAGCGGGCCGAGCAAGCGCATGCCTTCGCTGCGCAACGCGTCCATGGCCGGCGTGATCGTGTCGAGTTCCTCACGGCCCAGATGGCCGCCTTCGCCGGCATGGGGATTCAGGCCGAGCACGGCGATCCGCGGTTCGCCGATGCCGAACTTCCCGATCAGTTCGGCGTGGACGATTCGCAACGTGCGCATCATGCTTTCCCGGGTGATCGCCGCCGGCACCTCGCGCAACGGCAAGTGGGTCGTGGCAAGCGCCACGCGCAACTCCGGCGAGGCGAGCATCATCACCACGTCGCAGGCGGCGCGTTGCGCGAACAGCTCGGTGTGGCCGGAGAAGGGCTCGCCGGCATCGTTGATCACCGATTTCTGGACCGGCGCCGTGACCACGCCGTCGAATTCGCCAGCCATGCAGCCATCGGCGGCCCGCACCAGCGTGCCCAGCACGTAGAAGGCATTGCGCGGATCGAGCTTGCCGGGCACTTCCTCGGAGCGCAGCGGAATTTCCAGCACCCGCAGTCTGCCTGCTGCGCGGGCGGTCCGTCGACGACCGTCATACGCTTCGATCTTCAGCGCCACGCCGCAGCGATGCGCGGCGCGTTCGAACAACGAGGAATCGCCGATGGCGACCAGGTCGGCCGGGACCGGCGTCGCCGCCAGCCGCGCGACGAGTTCGGGGCCGACGCCCGCCGGATCGCCACTGGTGACGGCCAGCTTCCGCAACGTCGACGGGTGCGAGCCGGTCGCGACCGGCCCGCCGTTCATTGCCCCTGGTCGGCGGCCACGGGCGACGCGCCCGCCAACTCGGGCAGGCGGATGCTGATGTAGGCCGTCGATTCCGTGTCGCGCAGGAACTGCTCGTATGCCTGCTGGCCCTTGCGCGCGGCGATCGCCTGGCGCGCCTGTTCGCGTTCCAGGTCCTTGGTCTTGTCGGCCTGGCGTTCGCCCAGAAGCTCGATGATGTGCCACGACCCGTCCCGGCTCTGGAACGGCGGCGTGACTTGGCCCGGCTGCATGCCCCCAAGCAGCTTGCCAACCTCGCTACCCCAGTCGTCCTGCATGAACCAGCCCATGTCGCCGCCAACGTTGGCGGTGGTCGGGTCGTCCGAGTTCTGCTTGGCCAGTGCGGCGAAGGCGGCGTGGTCGTTGACGATTTGCTGGTACAGCTTGGTGATCTTGTCCTTGGCCTCCTGTTCATTCAGGACGGCCGTGGGTTTGATCATCAGGTGGCGCGCGTGGTACTCGGTGACGATCTGCTTGGTGTCGGGCGTGCGCCGACCCTCGACTTGGAGGATGGTGAAGCCGGATGCGTCGCGCAGTGGCGCGGTGTGGTCGCCGGGCTGCATCTGGTCGATGACCTGCTGCACCGCGGGCGAGAGTTCGTCGACACGTCGCCAGCCGAGCTCGCCGCCCTCCAGGGCTTCCGGCGCGCTGGAGTTGCTGACCGCGAGGGAAGCGAAACTCTTGCCGGCCTTCAGCTCACCGTCGATCTTGTCGGCCTTGGCCTTGGCTGCGGCAATTTGCGGGGAATCAGCGCCTTCCGGGAGACCGATCAGGATGCGCGCCAGGCGCACTTCGCCCTTCTTGAACGCCGGGCTGGCGATCAGATTGTTGATTTCGGCGTCGGAAACCTGTGCGTTGGATTGCATCACCTGTTGCTGCACCTGGCGCACCAGCAACTGATCGCGCAGTTGGTTGCGGAACGAAGCGTAATCCACGCCCTGTTGCTGCATGGCCGCCTGCATTTGTGGCACCGTCATCTTGTTCTGCTTGGCGATGTTGGCAACCGCCGCGTCGACCTGCGCATCGGGAACGCGGACGCCGTTGTCTCCGGCCTTCTGCACCAGCAATTCGTTGAGGATCAGCCGTTGCAGTACCTGCTTCTCCAATACATCCTGGGGCGGCTGCCGGCCGCCCGAGGCGGCGATCTGCTGTGCCACGGTACCCATCGTCTGGTTGAGCTGGCTCTGCAGGATGACGCCGTCATTGACCACGGCGATGATCCGGTCGAGCGGCTGGACGCCGCCCGGGGTCGCGGGTTGCGGAGCCAGGAGGGAAGTGTCCTGGCCGCTGGTGGGTGGCGGGGCATTCGGGCTCAGCAGTTGCGCGAAGGCGGGCAGCGTCAACGCGCAGGCTGCGAAGGACAGGGTCAGGCGGGCGAAGAAGCGATGGTGGGTCATCTTGCTCATGGGCGGGGAAGTTCGTATGGGCGTGCCGGAATGGCCGGTCCGGTGTAAGCGATGGCTTGGACAGCGCCAGTAGTGAAAAAGTTGAGTTGTCGAAGCGGCTGTTGTGAAAAGTCAGGCCAAGGATGGCCGTTCTGGTGTCTATGGCTTGGGGAACACACTTACTGGAGACCCATCCAAGCGCCGCGATCACGGACGATCGCCGACTACTGATAGCCAAGGATAGCAGTTTGCAGGAAGCTGCCGAGGTGCTGGCCGTAACTGCCGAAGCCCTTGAACTGGATCTCGAACATGATCGCGTTGTCGGAGTCGCCGTGGTAGTTGTATACGTAATGCCGCGACAGCACCCGGATCGCGGTGCAGCAACTGTCCCACTCGACGCCAGCGAAGGCGTCCAGGGCCCGCTGGTCCCGGAGTGAATAGTTGTAGCCGGCGACCAGTTTCCAGGCCGCGCCGACCGGGATTTCGGCAGACACGTCGGCCTGTTCCAGCAGATCGCGGCGGTAGCGGTAGCTCAAGTTCACGATGCCGTCGCCCCACAGCCGGCGTTGCAAGCCGACCGTCGAGACGTCCGTCTCGTCGGTGTTCGGGTTCCACTGCTGCGACGCCGTCAGCCGCCAGTTGTCGCTCAGGCTGACGGTCAGGTTGGCGACGTAGTTGGACCCAGAGTAGTCGACCTCCTTGCCACCGCGCCGCAAGGTAACCCGCTGGGGATCGAAATAGCGGATCTGGCCGAAGCTGGCGGAAAGCTTCTCCACGCCGTTTTCATCGAGGAAGCGTGTCGTCAGCGCCAGCGACAGGTTGTTGGCGTTCATCTGGCGGTCGGCGCCGCTGAAGGTGTTGGTGGTAAAGAGCTGCCAGAAGTCGAAAGTCATCTGCTGCGTATCGAACAGCGGGATGTTGTCCTGGTCGCGGTACGGCACGCGCAGGTAATAGGCGCGGGGTTCCAGCGTCTGGGTGTACTCCTGCCCGAACAGGTGTACCTCGCGTTCGAAAATCAGGCCGGCATCGACGTCGAAGATCGGCGTCGTGCGCGAGGGATGCGTCGGGTCGCCCTTGGCGACCGGTTGCGGCAGGTTGTAGGCGGTGTAGCGCACGCCGAGTTCGGGGCGCAGGAACCACGCCGCGCCCTGCAGCGGCCATGCGAGATAAGGATAGAAATCGAAACGGTCGCCACCCACGGCCTGCGGTTTCACGAAACGCACCGCCTCGGCGTTGATGCCCCATTCCGGGCCTCCGAGACCGCCGATGGGGCGGTCGGCGTTGAAAAATACCCGCGGCAGACGCCGGTAGGGCGCCGCCCGGTCGGGCACGTCCGGGGTCACGATCTGGTAGACATCGACGCCGATGCCGCCATTCCACCAGTCCCGGGCGCCGATCACGTACGAAGACGAGCCGAGCAGCGTGATCCGCGAGCTGTTGACGTTCTCGCCATAATCCTGGAACCAGCTCTTGTCGGTGACGCGCCTGATTGAAGTGATCCAGTGCAGGTTCCCGGGCAAGGTCGTCTGATTCGAAAGCGTGAGATAGCCGCGGTTGCGATCGGCAACCTTGTCCTGCGGCATGTAGTCGAGGTTCAACTCGCCCTTGCTGGTCGAGGTCAGCCAGCGGAACTGGGTATCGAGCATCGCGCCGCGGTCGGCGTACCAGATCGGCGTGAACGTAGCGTCGTAGTTGGGCGCGATGTTCCAGTAGAAGGGGATCGAGAAGAAGTAGCCGGCGCGGCTGCGCTTGCCGAACGAGGGATACAGGAATCCGGTCTGGCGCCGGTCGTCGATCGGAAAGCGCATGTACGGCAGCCACAGGAACGGCACGCCCTTGAGGCGCATCGTGACGTCATGGGCGCGGCCGAGGCCCTCGTCGCGATCCATGGTCAGGGTCTTCGCCTCGATCTCCCACACCCGGTGGTGCAGCTCGCAGGTGGAATAGGTGACGTCGTGCAGCTTGTCGCGGTCCTGGTCCAGCACGATCGCCTGGCTGGCGATGCCGTTGCCGTGCGAAGCCAGCAACTGGTATTGCACGTTGTCGGCGACCCCGTACTCGGGGGTGGTGGTGCCCTTCATGTTGTCCGCCGAGAACAGCATGCCGCGTTCCTGGTAACGCACGTTGCCTTCCGCATCGTAAGCGGTGGTGTCGGCGTTGTAGGTGAGACTGTTGGCGCGCAGCAACTGGTCGAGGCGCTGCAGGGACGCGTGGCCTGACAGGTGGAACAGGTTGCTGTCGGGGCTGCTGAACGTGTCGCCGTACACCTGGGAAGGGCTGGCGTCGCGATTGCCGGCGGTCGGCAGCCCCGGCTGGTAGAAATCCAGCAGGTCGTTCTTCCTGCACAGCGCGAAGTCGTTCTTGACCACCGGGCACACGAACGCGCCGAGTGGGCAGACATTGGCGCCGGTCTGCGCCAGCGCCATGCCGGGCGCCGCTGCCAGCGCGATCGCGAACGTCAGTGCGCGCGGTATCAGCGGCTTCGTTCGGCGCGGCACGAAACTTCCCTGGTAGTGGCAGATTGTCGAGAAAGTGCTGTCCTGCACTTTCTCAACGTCGCGAATCCGGTACACGCCCGGATTCACTCCCGGCGGACCAACGGCAAAACCGTTGATCCGCGAGCGATCCATCCATGGATCGCACCAGCGAGCTGCTTCTCGGCAGCCCGCTGGAATCCGCGTACGCTAGCAGAACGCCGTGCCTCCGGTCAGCGGGTGGTGCGCGGGGGTTCAGGCCGCCTTGGCCGTCGCCAGCGGCGCGCACCGCGCATCCAGCCAGGCGTGGTCGGCCGGGTCATCGAGCAGTGGCGCGAGCCGCTCGCGGACCATTGCGTGGTAGCCGTCGAGCCAGGCGATTTCGGCAGCATCGAGCAGCGCGAGGTCCAGCAGGCGGGTGTCGATCGGGCACAAGGTCAGGGTTTCGAAGGCGAGGAACTCGCCGAACTCGCCCGTCCCGGCGGACACCGTCGCTGCCAGGTTCTCGATCCGCACGCCATGCCGGCCGGGCTTGTAAATGCCCGGCTCGATCGAGGTGATCATGCCGACATCCATCGGTTCCAGGTGCGAGGCCGAACGAGGCGGCCGGATCGCCTGCGGGCCTTCGTGGACGTTGAGGCAATATCCGACGCCGTGGCCGGTGCCGTGGCCGTAGTCGATCCCCGCGGCCCAGATCGGCGCGCGCGCCAACGCATCGAGCTGCTGGCCCGAGGCGCCGCGCGGAAACCTGGCGCGCGACAGGGCGATTACGCCCTTCAGCACCAGCGTTACGTCGCGGCGTTGCTCAGTCGTGGTCTCGCCCAGTGCCCACATCCGGGTAATGTCCGTGGTGCCGCCGAGATACTGCGCGCCGGAGTCGATCAGCAGCATCCCACGCCGTTGCAGTTCCGCGTGCGACTCGGGGGTTGCGGAATAATGCGGCAGCGCGGCGTTGGCCTCGTAGCCTGCGATCGTCGAAAAACTTTCGCTGACGAAGCCGGCTTGCTGCGAGCGCAGCTCGCGCAATTTTTCATCCACGTCGAGTTCGGTGAGTCGCTTCCCGTCCTTGAGTGATTGCTCCAGCCAGCGCGCACCGCGCACGAGCGCGACGCCGTCCCGCCGCATCGCCTCGCGCACGTGCTCCATCTCGGTCGTGCCCTTGCGCGCCTTGGCCGAAGCGATCGGAGCGATGGCTTCCACCAACTCGACGTGGCCGGGAATTGCGTGCGCGATGGCGGCGGAAACCTGCGCGGGCGCGAGGAGCAGTTTCGCGCCTTGCGGGAGATCGCGCAGCGCATCGCCGACGGCTTCGTAGGGCGCGATGCGGACGCTGTCGCTCGCCAGGCAGGACTGCAACTTCGTCTCCAGCCTGGACGCCTCGACGAACAACGTCGCGCCCTGGGCATCGATCAAGAGGTGCGCAAGGAACACGGGGTTGTACTCGACGTCGCTGCCGCGCAGGTTCAGGACCCATGCGATTTCATCCAGCGCCGACACGATGTGGTGGCTCGCGCCGGACTCGCGCATGGCCTGGCGCACATCGGCGAGCTTCTCCGCGCGCGACCGGATCGCATACCCAATCGGATGCTCATACACCGGCGCAAGCGGCAGTGGCGGCCGGTCGCTCCAGATTTCGCCAGGCAGGTCATCCTCCACCAGTTCCGCGCCGTGCGCCGCGAATTGCTCGCGCAGCGAACGCTCGACCGCCAGCGACAGCGTGTCGGCCGCGCACGCCACCTTGTCGCCCTCGTTCAGGCGCTCGCACACCCATGCGACGTGCTCGGCGGTGTGTGGCACGTGGAGTTTCATCAGTTCGACGCCGCTGCCGGCGAGCTGGCGTTCGGCCTGCGAAAAATACCGCGAGTCGGTCCACAGGCCCGCGAAATCGCGGGTCACTACCAGTGTGCCGGCCGAGCCCGTGAACCCGGACAGCCATTCGCGCGCCTGCCAGTGCGAGGGCAGGTATTCGGACAGGTGCGGATCGGCGGTCGGGACCACACAGGCGGCGATGCCGCGCTCGTGCATCACGTGGCGCAGCGAAGCAATGCGTTCGGCAATCGTGGCCAAAGTCATCATGATGCCAATTTGGAAAAGGGGTCTTGGCGAAAAGTCAGGCCATGGAAGGCCGTTCTGGTGTGTCGCGACACGGAATTGCTGCATGCGCCTGGACGCTTCGTTATGCCGCGATCAGGGATGATCGCAAGAATCCGCGAAAAGGGGAAATCGGGCACACGGCCGGTTCGACGCGCGTTTTGCAGGAGCGGGCCACGCCCGCGATAGGTGCCCACTATGTTCGCTCATGCCGAGGATCCTGTCGCGGCCATGAGCCGCTCCTACATCAAGGATTTCCGTTGCGCGCGCGCGCGACGGACTCGCGGAGCGGGGAGCGTGCCGTTAGAATGACGCTTTCCACACTCGGTCTGACCATGACCTCCCTGATTTTCGTCACCGGTGGCGTGGTGTCCTCGCTTGGCAAGGGCATCGCATCGGCGTCGCTGGCGTCCATCCTCGAGGCCCGCGGCCTCAATGTCACCCTGATGAAACTGGATCCGTACATCAACGTCGATCCAGGCACGATGAGCCCATTCCAGCACGGCGAGGTGTACGTTACCGACGATGGCGCCGAGACCGATCTCGACCTCGGTCACTACGAGCGCTTCGTCCGCACGCGGCTGTCGGGCAAGAACTCCATCACGACCGGCAAGATCTACGAGGCGGTGATCCGCAAGGAACGTCGCGGCGATTATCTCGGCGCCACGGTGCAGGTGATCCCACATATCACCAACCAGATCAAGCACGTGATCGACGAGGCCACCCGCGGCTTCGACGTGGCGCGGGTCGAGATCGGCGGTACGGTCGGCGATATCGAATCGCAGCCGTTCCTGGAAGCCGCGCGCCAATTGCGGATCGAGCGCGGCGCCGACAACGTGCTGTTCATGCACCTGACGCTGGTGCCGTACATC
>JBOHYO010000445.1:0-3659 GCA_050737935.1 Rhodanobacteraceae bacterium | reverse complement strand
ACGGGCGGCCAAGGATGGCCGCACCGGCGCCACGCACCAGGGACGGCTGCTCGCCGAACCAGAACCTGATCTCCCGGAGGGAGAGGGGCTCAAGGTATTGTCCGACGTGCGCTTCAACGTCGAAGCTGGCGACCGCATCGGTCTGCTTGGCCCCAACGGTGCCGGCAAATCCACGCTGGTAAAGACGCTGGTGGGCGAGTTGCCGCCGCTCGCGGGAGAACGTGAGGCACACAAGGACCTGGTAGTCGGGTACTTCGCGCAACACACCGTGGAAAACCTCCGTGCAGGCGAAACGCCTTTCGATCACCTGCGCGAGCTGGCGCCGGGCGTGCCGGCGCAGATCTTGCGCGACTGGCTGGGCCAGTGGCATTTCGCGGGCGAGCGGGCGTTCGATTCGGTGGAAGGCTTCTCCGGCGGCGAACGCGCGCGGCTGGCGTTGGCATTGATTGCATGGCGCAAGCCGAACCTGCTGGTGCTGGACGAACCGACGAATCACCTCGACCTGGAAATGCGCGAGGCGCTGGCGGACGCGCTGAATGACTATCCCGGGGCGCTGGTGCTGGTGGCGCACGACCGCCATTTGCTCGGACTGGTCTGCGACGTTTTCTGGCGGGTGGCGGACGGCCGCGTCGTGCCTTTCGATGGCGACCTCGATGATTACGCTCGCTGGCTGCGCACCCGCAGCGGCGAGACCGCCGCCCGCGAAAGCGCTGGCTCACCAGCCGCGGGTCCGCGCGAGCGTCGCCGGGAAGCCGCTGCGATGCGCGAACGCCAGCGTGCGCAGCGCAAGCATCTCGAGAAAATCGAGGAGCGCATGGCGAAGGTCGACGCCGCGCTGGCCGGATTGCACGAACGACTTGCCGACCCCGCGATCTACCACGGGCCGACCGCGATCCTCGCCGACATCGGCCGTGAGCAGAATGCCCTGCGCGAGGAAAAGGCCGCGCTCGAAACCGACTGGCTGGCACGGTACGAGGCGCTGGAAGCCGCCACGGAATGAGCATCCTGCACGTCCTGCTGTCATCGCCGGAACCGGCGGGGAACCAGACGCTGCATCACTGGCTCGGCAGGGGCGATCGCCTGCCGGATGCGCCCGATCCGCGCAACCCATCGTTGCGCGCGTTGTTCCGTATTTCGGCGACGGAGTTTCCGGTAGCGGCCCTGCGCCACCATGTGCATGCCGAAGATGCCGCCCACGGAAGCTGGATGTGCGCCGACCCTGTATATGTGCGCAGCGAGGCCACCGGAGCCAGGCTGATGGCGTGGCCGCTTCCGGATATCCCGAGCGAGGAGGCGCATGCCTTGGCGACGACGCTGAGACCGCTGTTCCGGGACGCGGGCGTGCCGCTGACTGTCGACACGCCCTCCGCGTGGTGCCTGCATTTGCACGATGGCACTCCGACCGCCAACTTCACGCGCCCTTCGGATGCGCTGGGCGCGGGCCTGCTGGCTTGTCTGCCCGCAGGCGAGGCCGGACGTCGCTGGCGGCGCCTGTTCAACGAGGCGCAGGTCATGCTGCATGCGCATCCGGTCAATGCGGCGCGGATCGCCGCTGGCAAGCTACCGGTAAACGCCCTGTGGTTCTGGGGTACCGGCGCCCTGCCGGCGACGGTGGAAACCGGGTTGACGATCGTGGCGACCCGGGACGACATGATCCGGGGTCTGGCCAAACTGGCGCAGATCGTTGCGGTCGAGCCTTTGCCGGAAGTGTTGGAGGGGACGGCAGCGGGCGGCGATGGCCTGCTTGACCTGGGGGTAACAGAATTGGAATCAACGCAGTGGCTGCGATTCTTCGAGCGAACTCTGCGCGACCGGCGATTCGATGCGGTCGAGCTGACGTTCCCGGGTGGCGAGCGCTTTCGGGTGCGGCATGGGCATCGCCTGCGCTTCTGGCGACGCGGGTGAACGCGGGCGTCCGGGCGCTGCGGATCGTGCGTCGCGCTGCTGGTGCGACGCCTCACGACTGGGCGGTTTCCGTGCACCCGGTGCTGCAGCAGGTCTATGCCGCGCGCGGGGCTTCCTGCCCCGACGACGCCGGTCACAAGCTGGGCGGCCTGCTGTCGCCGGACGGAATGGCTGGCCTCGACGGCGCGCTTGAACTCCTCGTGGATGCCATCGGGCATGACCGTGCGATCCTGATCGCGGGCGACTACGACTGCGACGGCGCCACCGGTTGCGCCGTCGCCGTGCGTGGTCTGCGGATGCTGGGCGCGCGTCGCGTCGGCTACGTGGTCCCCGACCGTGCTGTACATGGCTACGGATTGACGCCCGCGTTCGTCGACACCATGCAGCCGGCGCCTGACCTCATCGTCACCGTGGACAACGGCATTGCCTCGCTTGCCGGCGTCGCTGCCGCCAAGGCGCGCGGCTGCCGGGTCATCGTCACCGATCACCACCTGCCCGGTCCGCGGGTGCCGGATGCCGACGCGATCGTGAATCCGAACATGCCGGGCGATCGCTTCGCCAGCAAACACCTGTGTGGCGTCGGGGTGATGTTCTACCTGCTCCTGGCGTTGAGGGCGGCCTTGGGCAAACGTGACGATGCCGATCTCGGATCGTTGCTGGACCTGGTGGCGCTCGGCACGGTCGCCGACCTGGTGCCGCTCGACCGCAACAACCGCGCGCTGGTGGAGGGTGGCCTGCGGCGCATCCGCGCGGGCCGCGGCTGCGCCGGCATCGCAGTGCTGTTCGAGGCTTGCGGGCGCGGTACCCGCGACGCGGTCACGTCGGACCTGGCGTTCGCGATCGGCCCGCGCATCAACGCGGCGGGGCGGCTGGAGGACATGGCGATCGGGGTCGAATGCCTGCTGGCGGACGATCCGGCGCGCGCGCGGGCGCTGGCGGCTACGCTGCACGCGATCAACGCGCAGCGCCGCGACCTGCAGACATCGATGGTGGATGACGCACTGGCTCGGCTCACCGGCCTCGCCACCGGCGACGCACAGGGCGTGGCGTTGTTCGATCCCTCCTGGCACCCCGGCGTGGTCGGTCTGGTGGCGGCGAAGGTGAAGGAACGGCTGCACCGTCCGGTGGTTGCATTCGCACCTGCCGGTGACGGTGATTCGCTGCGCGGCTCGGCGCGGTCGGTGCCGGGATTCCACGTCCGCGATGCCCTGGCCGAAGTCGATGCGCGCTGTCCGGGCCTGATCGAACGGTTCGGTGGCCACGCAATGGCAGCGGGGCTGAGTCTGCCAGTGTCGAACTACGCGCGCTTCGCTGAATTGTTCGATGCCGTGGTGCGCGACCGCATCCTCGAGGAGTCGTTGCAGCCGGTGCTGCTGAGCGACGGTGAACTCGCGCCCACGGATTTCCGGATCGAACTTGCGCGGCAATTGCGCCTGGCCGGACCGTGGGGGCAGGGGTTTGCCGTGCCCTTGTTCGACAATGTGTTCGAGTGCGCGGCGCAGAAGGCGATCGGCGCCGATGGTGCGCACCGGCGCCTGCGGTTACGCGACCCGCGCGACGGTCGCGAGCACGATGCAGTACGGTTCCATGCGGATGGCGACATTCCTCAGGGCGTGCCGCTGCGGGTGGCGTTCGAGTTGATGATCGACGAATGGCAAGGCCGCGAGTCGTTGCGTTTGCTGGTGCGACACTGGGAGCGCGCGTAGCCGCTCGGGAGCTCCGCTCGTCAGACCGGAGGCTCATGGCAGGTTTCG
>JBOHYO010000444.1:0-4306 GCA_050737935.1 Rhodanobacteraceae bacterium | reverse complement strand
CCTCCAGCACTTCGCGCACGTTCTCGCCGGTCTTGGCGCTGATCGCGACGGCATCGTCGGCGTGGATGCCGATCACCGCCTCGATTTCCTCCTTGACCTTGGGAATGTCGGCAGTGGGAAGGTCGATCTTGTTCAGCACCGGTACGACTTCAAGCCCCATCTCGACCGCGGTGTAGCAGTTGGCCACCGACTGCGCCTCGACGCCCTGCGCGGCATCCACCACCAGCAGCGCGCCTTCGCACGCGGCGAGCGATCGCGAGACTTCGTAACTGAAATCGACGTGGCCCGGCGTGTCGATGAAGTTCAGTTCATAGGTCTTGCCGTCGCGCGCCGTGTACGGCAGCGATACCGCACGCGCCTTGATGGTGATACCCCGCTCGCGCTCGATCGGGTTGTCGTCCAGCACCTGCGCTTCCATTTCGCGCTCGCTCAAGCCCCCGCAGATCTGGATGATCCGGTCGGCCAGCGTGGACTTGCCGTGATCGATGTGGGCGATGATGGAAAAGTTGCGGATTTGCTGCATGGCACGCGGGCGTTGGCGCCTGACGGCGCAAAACCGCGATTATCGCATGGTGGAGCTCGGGACTCGGGACCCGGGACCCGAAGAGCAAGAACTTGGAATCGACTCCGGGGGGCATCCCCCCGAAGCCGACCTCCGTGCGGCTTCCGCGCTACGCGCGCGTTCGCTTCGCTCCGCCCTCTCTGCGGAAGGGGGTATATCGCTTTACGGGTCCCGGGTCCCGGCTCTCCGCTACATCTGCGCAAACTTGAACGTCGCGCCGCTCGGCTCGACCGCCGCCTTCACCGCCGCCTCGTCGGCCTGGTCGCCGATGAACAGCACCACCACGCCCTTGAAGGAGCCCGGCGACGCCTGCTTGAACGCGCTCTCCAGCACCTGCGCGGTAGTGGATGAACTCGGGCCGCCGGCCGCGACCATGTTGCCAGGCAACACCGTCGCCGCGACCACTGTGTCGAGCTGGTCCTGGACCCGGGCAAGGGTTGCAGCGGGGGATGATTCGCCGGCCGGGCCAGCCGCGGTTCCGGCCACGCTCGGCGTCGCGCCTGCCATCGCCGCCGAAGTGCCGGCCGCGCCCGCGGAACTCCCTGTCACGGCCGCGACGACCGAGGCAGGGACCACAGGCACGAAGTAGACATACGGGTTGTTGGTGATGTTTGCCATATTGTCCTGGACGATCTGGCTGAGATAGGTCTGCCAATCCTTCATGCAGTCCGGACTGTCGGTCGAGCAGGTCGGCTTGGTGGCCTTGGCTTCCGTGGTCGTGTTGGTCTGGTTGCCCTTGTTGCAGGCACTGAGACCAATGGTACCCAGCAGCGCGATGGCTGCGATGAAAAGGAGTTTGCGCATGACGATCACCTCGATGGCTTGCGTGGAACGGCAGGACCAGCGTCCCTCCCCGCCTTGTGCCGATGTCGGCGCAAGGCCTTCTGGACAGCCGGATGGACAAAATCGGAAACATCGCCGCCGAGGCTGGCGATCTCGCGCACCAGCGACGAGGAAATGAAGCTCCATTCCTCTGCCGGCGTCAGGAACAACGTTTCGGCCTGCGGAATCAGGTGGCGGTTCATGCTGGCCAACTGGAACTCGTATTCGAAATCGGAAACCGCGCGCAGGCCGCGCAGGATCACGCCGGCGCCGCACTCGGCCACAAACCGGGCCAGCAGGGTGTCGAACCCCCGCACTTCGACATTGGGAAGGTCGCCGAGCGCGACCCGTGCAAGTTCGACCCGCTCTTCCAGATCGAAACGCGGGGTCTTGCCGCTCGAGCGCGCGACGGCCACGATGATCCTGTCGAACAACGGCGCGGCGCGGGCCACGAGATCGCCATGGCCGCGGGTAATCGGATCGAAGGTGCCCGGATACACCGCGATGCGGCGGCTGGATCGGCTTGGCTTCTCGCTCCCCATGCCCCATTGTGCCATCTTGCGGCGCCGACATGGCACTTCCAGGCCGTGCGGCCGGTCACATGCTGGCTGCTTCGACGCGGAACAGCGTCGCGCGAACCGCGCCCGCGTCGCGCTGCCTGTGGACTCGCCATTGCGGCGGCGCGTGCCACTCGTCGGTATCGCCGGTTTCGACGTATACCCATGCGACCGCCGCCAGCCAGCCGTTGGCGTCGAGCAACGCCGCCGCATCTTCCCACGCGCCCGCACCGAACGGCGGGTCCAGGAAAGCGATGCCGAATGGCTCGGGAGCCTCCTTGGCAAACGCGTCCAGCGCATCCACGCAGCGCACCTCGCCACCCTCCTGGTGCAGGCGGGCGAGATCGGCTTCGATCGCCGTGGCCCTCGCGCGGTCGCGCTCGAGGAACACTGCCGAGCGAGCGCCACGCGACAGCGCCTCGATTCCCAGCGCGCCGGTGCCGGCGAATGCATCCAGCACCCGCGCACCGTCGATCATGGGCGCCAGCCAATCGAACAAGGTCTGGCGCAGCCTTTGTGGCGTGGGGCGCAGCCCGGGCACTGCCGGGACGCTCAACCGCGAGCCCCGCAAACGACCGCCGATGATGCGCACATATCCAGGTGGTCCGGTCCCACGCTCGCGTTTGTTCATCGGCTGTCGTGAAAAACCAGCCCGCGGATGGGCGTTCTGATGTCTCCAGATCCGATGCCGCCATGCATGATCGATGTCCGGCAGAGGCAGCGATCATGGATGATCGCAAGGATCACGCGATCGGGTCCAGTAACTTGGCGTTGGGGTACCGGTGTTAGCATCTGCAAGTTGAGTTCCCCGCCAAGTACGCAATGCCCAATCTCTGGACCCGACTGGCCGATCGGAAAAACCGCGAGGAGCCTTTGCTGCCCTCTTCGGACGCTGACGCATCCATGCCCGATCCGGGCTGCGAGGCGTTGCGCGAAAGCATACCGGTGCGGGCCGAACCCGGCCTGCCGGATGCGCCGCTGCCGAACGTCGCCGAGACGCCGGACGATTTGGTCGCGCCCGCGGAAAGGCCGCGACGCGGCTGGCGTGAACGCCTGTCCGGAAGTGGTTTCGCGCGTGGGCTGTCGTCGCTGTTTTCGCGCAACCCCCCGCTCTCCGACGAACTCCTGGACGAGCTCGAAATCACGCTGCTGTCGGCAGACGTCGGGGTCGGTGCCACGACCGAGTTGATCGACGAACTCCGCCGCCGGATGCACAAGCGCGAATTCGCGGACGCCGCGGCATTGCGCAACGCCCTGCGCGACCGCCTGGTGGCCTTGCTGGAACCTGTTGCGCGGGCACTGGATGTCGGCACCGCCAAGCCCTTCGTGTTGCTGGTGGTCGGCGTCAACGGGGTCGGCAAGACCACCACCATCGGCAAGCTCGCGCGCCGTTACGCCCATGAAAAGCGCAACGTGCTGCTCGCCGCCGGCGACACCTTTCGGGCCGCGGCTGTCGCGCAACTGCAGGAATGGGGCGCCCGGCTCGGGGTGCAGGTCTGCGCGCAGGGACAGGGAGCGGATTCGGCCAGCGTGATCTTCGACGCGCTGCAGATGGCTTTCGCGCATCGCGAGGACGTGCTGATCGCCGACACCGCGGGCCGCCTGCACACGCGTTCCGGGCTGATGGACGAGCTGGCGAAGGTCAAGCGGGTGCTGGGCAAGCTGGATGCCGACGCGCCGCACGAGGTGCTGATGGTGATCGACGGCACCACTGGACAGAACGCCATCAGCCAGGTGCGCCAGTTCATCGGCTCGGTCGGGGTGACGGGGCTTGCGGTCACCAAGCTCGACGGCACCGCGAAGGGCGGCGTGGTGTTCGCGCTGGCGCGCGAGTTCGCGTTGCCGATCCGCTACGTCGGCCTCGGCGAGCGCGCGGAGGACCTGCGCGTGTTCGACGCCCGGGCGTTCGTCGACGGACTGTTGCCAGCCGGCGCCTGAGCATTGTCCTCGCCCGCGCCATCGTCGCGGCACCTGTTGCGCTGGATCGCCATCGCGGTCGTCGTGGTGCTGGGCGCGCTGGCGGTCGCCCTGGCAATCTACGTCCACAGCCTGCTGCAGCCGCAGCGCTTCACGTCGCTGCTCGAGAACGACCTCGCCGCCGTAGGCCTCCGTCTCGAAATGCGGGCGCCGGCCGAGCCCACCTTGTTCCCGCGCCCCGCCGTGCAGCTGCAGGGCTTCACCCTGACCGCGATCGGGTCCGACACGCCCATACTCCAAGCGGCCGGAGCGACGATCGTGGTTCCATGGCGCGCGCTGTTGCACGGCGAAGTGGCGATCGAGCGGATCGACGTGAATGCGCCGCGGATGGACTTGGGCGAGCTCCAGTCGCTGTTCGCACGGCTGCCACGCCACGCCGGTGGCGGCG
>JBOHYO010000443.1:0-2462 GCA_050737935.1 Rhodanobacteraceae bacterium | reverse complement strand
AGCCATCACCTGACCGCGCCCGAAGACGCCAGGGCGTTCATGCGCCGCAACGTCGACGCGTGGTGGCCGTACCTCGAAGCCGGCGCCGAAGCGCTGGTGATGACGGCAAGCGGTTGTGGCGCGATGGTGCGCGAGTACGGCCACCTGCTGCGCGACGATCCCGGTTACGCGGCCAAGGCGGCGCGGATCTCGGAATTGACGCGGGACTTGAGCGAAGTGCTCGCGCACGAAGATCTGCAAGCATTCGCAAGCATCGGCCATGGCCGCCGCATTGCCTGGCATGCTCCCTGCACGCTGCAGCACGGACAGAAGGTCGTCGGCGTGGTGGAACGAATCCTGCGAAACGCGGGATTCGAACTCACGCCGGTGCGCGACAGTCATCTATGCTGCGGCTCGGCCGGCACCTATTCGCTGCTGCAGAAGAAACTCTCCGAGCCGCTGCTCCGCAACAAGCTCGCCACACTTCAGGAAGGCCAGCCCGCCGTCATCGCCACCGCCAACATCGGCTGTCAATTGCACCTTGGCAGCGCGTCGAAAGTGCCGGTACATCACTGGATCGAGCTGCTGGACGAACCCGACCTCGCCAATGCATGACGCCCGCGCTGCGAAAGCACCGACCGGCCCAGTCCACCGGCCGACTTCAACCTGGAGGCAACAATCGGCCAGGAGCGGAAGCCAGCAGCTAGGCCTCGATGGGACCATGATCGCCAAAGAAGCTATGAGCCTTTTTGTAAGTTGGCCGAACTGCCTTATCTATCGCCTCAGCATCCAAGGGCGAGAGATACATTGCCACGCCCAATGCAAGCTGTACGAACACCATAATGTTGTCGACGTGGTGAATCAGTTCGTCCCACTCGATCGTGAGATCGCCCCACGTGTCGTGCATGGTGTAGACACTCAGTATCTCTCTGCCGCCGTGTACCACTCCAGACAGATCCCGGTAGTGATTCGTGACCATCCTAAGCAGCTTGTCCTTGTCCCAACCTAAATGCTGGGTAGCGGCCTCGGCCACTTCAATCATGTAGATCGATCGCTTCCCACGATTGGGCATCTTGCCCTTTTTCCGGAAGCGCATCAGCTCCTTGTGGCTGGCGGCCTTGGCGAAATAAGCCGAGCGCAAGACATACTCCATTTGGTCACGTTGCATGACCGTTGCGGCGACCCAGTATTCCTCGGGTTGATTGGCCAGTAAGGTATAGATCCCCCCGGCGGCATCCATCGAGGCCAAGACCAGCGGAATGACGGTGGCTGTGCGCTCGTCAATCGTAATGCCCAAATCGCCGAGTACCGGCTTGGTCTCACGAACTAATTTCAGCGCGGTGCTTGCACGTTCCCGCAAGTTTTGTGAAGGCAAAGCCATTGTTCCTCCGAGTGCTGATCCGCGCCCCGACACCGCAACCAAGAATTCGCGGGTGACCCGAATCGACGTGAAAAGTCATTCTAGGCCGAATGGCCGGCGCCCCACCGTCGAGGTCCGCTTTGGCTCGCGAAGCGACATCGACCTGGATGATCAACTCGCGGGTGGCGGTAGCCGACATTGCTGGCGTTTCACGGTGCGCCTCCCGCAGCCTCTGCGGCCCGACGCCGCTGGGGCGGAGCGCCTGATGCGGAGACACGCTGCTTCACTTTCGGGCTATCGCCCTGCCCGACCTTCACCGCCATCACCACCAGTTGTTCGACGGGGTCGACGATCCGCAATTTCGTAGCCGCGGCCGGTTCACGCGCTTCAAGGAAGTCCGTCGTAGTTTGCCGAGCCCACGCGTAGGGCGCAGCTTGGCTTTGATCGACATAATCCAGCGCCCGCAGGCCGATCCTCGACAGGGTCGCCAGTGACTGCGCCAGCGGGGCGACCGAATGCAGAGCCGGCGAACGCTGGATCAGCGCTTCCAGCGCCGGATCGTTCGCGATCCATTGCTCGAGCTGTGCGCGAATCTTTTGTTCCGTGGCCGCATCCGGTTGTTTGACGAATTGTCCGACGAGCCGCTCGAAACGGATCGCTGCCCAGGGATTCCCGGTGGCGGCATCCGCGATCGATGCCAGCGGCGAATGGACGGTGTAATCGCCGCTCTGCATCCTTTTGTAACCGCGCACGGGCGAGATTACGTTGACCAGCACCCGAAGTGGCCGGACGTCGTACCCACCCGCCAACTGGCGCAGCAGTACGCCCTGATTCCGGATCTGCGTGAGGCCGCGTTGCTCCAACTCCAGGTTCACGGCGCGCAGGCGCTGGTACATCCACGGCACGTCACGCACGTCCTGCGGCGACCAGAGGCGTTCCGCGACCGCGGCGGCGCTCGGCCAGATCCGCGAATCGATCGTCGCGGGTCGCACCAGTTCTCCCCACATCTCGGCTTCGCCGCCAAGGATGTTCCGGCGCGCCGATGACTTGAGGTGCGTACCGGCTGGAATGGGATCGTTGAGGTAGTAATCCGCAGCCGGATACAACAGGTCGAGGTAATAAC